>NZ_JAPVZE010000014.1:0-53976 GCF_041432205.1 Streptococcus sp. 27098_8_51 | reverse complement strand
ATACTCTGCATGCTGTACCAGATTCTTAGCCGAGTCTACCAAGTAGCAGGTCACAAACTTATCCTCATCTGAAAAGTAGACGCGCAAGACCTTGCCATCCTGCTCCCTATGACTCTCAAGGCCACCGAAAGCGGCCAAGACCTCGTCAACTGTAACACTGGTCGGTGCTAGCTTGATATCTGTAAAATGATTGTAAAGCCAGATTACCTGGTCATCCGCAAAGCCGATATTGGCCGTTAAATGCTGGATATTGTCTGCTAAAATCAAGTCGGTAAAGATAAACTTAGATGCTAGGTCTAAACTTCTAAAAATCCCTGCTCGGTAGGCCTGGGCATATTCGACACCACTACTCGCCCAACCGATTCCTAGATTTATATTGTAAATTGTCATATGATCCTCTTTTTATGGAAAATGGGTGAGAATCTCACCTTTGGGCGTTACTTCCACAATCCCCATGAGAAGATTGCGTACCATATCTGTACGGATTTGTTGCTTCATGGTTTCAAAGCCAGCATAGGCCTCCTGATAGTACTCTACGATAGGGTTCTTTTGAGAAGCAGACTGGCTCCCGACTGCTAGACTGAGCTGTTGGAGGTAGTCGACTTGCTCAACCCAGTTGTCATCAATCGCCTTGAGCATAGATATTCTCAGAAAAGAATCATAGAGCTGGTGAGGTTGGAGGACTTCCTTTTTAGCTGCGATTTCCTTGGCTATTATTTCCTCTAGTAACTCCCGAATCTGATCTGCATCAGCTAAATCCAAATCATCTGGTAACTCTCTCATCCCAAAGCTAATATTGGTCACGATGAAGTGAAAGAGTTCTTGGGGGCTGCTATAGGCTTTTTCTGAGATTTGTTTGGTATAGTCTGCCAGTATATCCTCAAGGATATCTTCCAGGTCACGGCTTCCGTCCAGCAAACGATCTCTTTCTTGGTAGATCATCTGACGCTGGATATTGACGCTTTCCGCATACTCTAAGGTTTGTCTGCGTGCAGAGCGACTGGCACTATCACTAGCCTCTTGGGCTTTTCTGACGAGATTGCGGTACTTGCTAGTCTTGAGTAGGTTGGATTGTCTTATGTCCTCTACTTGATAGTCTTGATATAGGTCATGAACCCAAGACGGCCCGAACTTTTTGATCACATCATCTTCAAGCGACACGAAAAATTGAGACATACCCGGATCCCCTTGGCGACCAGAACGCCCTCTGATTTGCAGGTCAATCCGTCGGCTCTCCATTCGCTCGGTACCAATCACAACCAATCCACCCAAGTCTGCTACCCCTGGACCGAGTTTGATATCTGTCCCCCGACCTGCCATAGAAGTCGCAACGGTCACTGCCCCCATCTGTCCAGACTCTGCGATGATTTGGGCTTCACGCGCCACATGATTGGCATTGAGGACATTGTGGGAAATCCCTTCTCGCAAGAGCAAGGACGAATAAAGCTGGGACATTTCTACAGATCCGACAAAGATCAGGAGTGGATTGCCTTTGGCGTGGTAGGTCTTGATAGCTTCGAGAGAAGCATACACTTTCTCAGGGAGGGTCACATAGAGATTGTCCGGATGGTCAATCCGCCTAAGTGGGCGATTGGTTGGGATGCGAATGACAGCCATATTGTAGGTTTCGAAAAATTCTTTCTCTGCCACCTTTCCCGTTCCTGTCATACCTGAGATTTTGCGAAACATTTTAAAGAGACTCTGGTAGGTGATTGAAGCCATGGCTCTGGTTTCAGGAGAGAGCTTCACATGTTCCTTGGCTTCGATGGCTTGATGGAGACCGCCTTGAAGTTTGGTCATTTCCATCAGGCGACCTGTGCTCTTATCCAGCAAAACCATCTCTTGACCTCGAACCAGATAGTCCTTGTCCTTGGTAAAGAGCGTATGAGCTCTGAGCGCATAGACTAGATGTCGAACATAACTGGCGTACTCTTCCTTATAGAGATGATCGATTCCTAGGAATCCTTCAACCGTCTGGGCCCCCTTTCGTGTCAACCAAACCTGCTCTTTTTCTTCCTTGTAGATGTAGTCCTCTCCCTCAACCAAGGTCGTCACTAGGGTATCAATCATCCCATAATAGTTAGACTGGACACGGGGAGAACCTGCGATAATCAAGGGAGTTTGGGCACTATCGAGTAGAATATCATCGATCTCATCAATGATGACATAGTTAAAGGGAGACAGGAATTTCCCCTCACGAGTGGAGGCAAGATTGTCATTGAGATAGTCAAAGCCCAGTACACTATTGGTTGTGTAGACGATGTCCGAGGTGTAGATCTTTCTTTTCTCTTCGGCAGTCAAGTCCTCTTTTGGATCCTCTGAAAAGGGCAGACCGACAGTTAGACCTAAAAATTGGTAGACTGGGCCCATTTCACTTGCGTCCCGTCTAGCCAGATAGTCATTGGTCGTGACCAGCATGCTGCCCTTTCCCGTTAGGGCATTGAGGTAGAGGGGCATGGTTGCAGTCAAGGTCTTGCCTTCACCCGTATTCATCTCAGCCACATTTCCTTGGTGGATCACAATGGCTCCCATGACCTGCACATCATAGGGAAAGAGACCCAAGACCCGTTTATCGGCCTCACGGACAAGGGCATAGGCTTCTACCAATAGCTCATCTAAGGTTTCTCCCTGGGCAAGGCGCTGGCGAAACTCCTCTGTCTTTGCAGCCATTTCCTCATCACTGAGAGCTGCCATCTCTTCTTTGAGAGCGTTGATTTGGCTTACAAGCTTCTTGACCTTTCTCAGTTGTCTTTCCTGATACAAATGATTAAACACCAGCATCCTCCTCAATAGAAAACGAAACAAAGTCAAGAGCCTCAAAACCTGCACTAATCAAGGAAAGGCGGTAGGTGTAGGCCGCTTCAGGATAGGTGAAGATAAAAGAAAATTGTCTTTCAATCTTCTCCTCGATGATTTCCTCATAACGGTTTAAAAAGGTCAGTTTGAGATAGAGGCCATTGGTCGGTTGAACCTGCATCTTCATAGAGAGACGGTAGGTGTGATTTTTCTTAAGAAGAGGGAGGCTGGGCTGGTTTCTAGTAGCCTGGTAGTTGACACTGGAAAACCAGGTTTTAAGGGTTTCACCTGAAGCCAGCAAAGGATTTTTCAGGGTAACATGACCATCTGCATGATAGGTGATCTGGCTACCGTAAAGATAAGTGGCTCCCATCTCGCCCCACCTAATATCCTCTCTCTTGATGATAATCATGTCTCACCTCTTCCGTATTCTTCTAGTATCATCTTATAAAAATGAATAAACCAAGCAACGTTTGTTCCTGTGTCATCATTGTGTCGACCTGCTGTCCCTTTCGACAAGATCTTGGCTCCTGTCTGACAGAGTGTCTCCACTAGTTGGTCATAGGCTCCACTATCCATATCCTCGTCCTTCATGTAAGAAAGACCAAAGGTCGTCTGGGAAAAATCAGCTTGTTTAAATCGGGTCCAAAAACGTTGATCCAAGTCCTTCATGTCTTTCTGGCTCACTCCTCCTGTCTGAAGGTGCAAAACATCAAAGCTAGTTGGAAAGACTCCTGGCGCCTCTAGCCGTCCCCGCTGTGCGATGGTTCCTAGATTTGTCAAGGGTTTTCCGACTACGATTCCCTTGGGCTCAAAGTGAGAGCCATAATAGAGGGCGGGGAAGGTTCCCATTGACAGGCCAGATAGGATCAAGTCACTTCTATCCAAGCCTAGGTAGTCTAGATAGTGTTGGATGGTTGCTTGAATTTTATCTTCTAATTCCTCAGTTCCTAGGTAAAAGGCTCCTCCTTCTAATCGAGGGTCCGAAAAGAGGAGAAAGGGGCATCTGAGATTCTTCATCATCCAGTAACCCTCAAAACCTTCCGCCGGACGGTAACCTGAGAAATAGACTGCTAGAGGAGGCTTGAAATCCCCCGGGTGAAAGAAATAGTTGATTTCCTCACGTTTTTTGTCATGCAGGATATTGCCTCCGAGAACAAACTTTCCAAACTGTTTCCGGCTCCAGCGTTGGTGGAGATTGCCGATGTTGACCTTTCCCTGGCCACGCGCTTCAAGAGAAATGCTCAGATAAGCATCATAGTCTTGTTCCACGATGATTGCTGAGGCAAAGTCTGCTTCCTCAAGGAGAATGTCCTGTCTAATCTCTGAAACGGATCCTGCTGGGATTTTTCGCAAACGCAAGCGCAATTCCACTGGTCCACTCTTTTCATATTCGAGCCAGAGTTCGATTGGCGCATGGGCTTGGACGGTCTGATTATAGGCCCAAGAGGCTAGCTGGGTATAGGTCTTGCCAAAGTCTCCTTCTAATTTCAGATGCTCAAATCCTTGATAGGAGACAGAGCCTTGAAAACTCGGGTGAATCCGTATCGTAGCTGGACTCAGCTTGTCTCCATAACCACCTTCAAAGAGGGAGGTGGAAAGGTCTCGAACAAAGCCCTGTCGGTCTGACAGGTCCATCGCTTGCATGCAGTGCTGTCTGATGAGATTTTGAAGACCTTCATCCTGGCTTGCAAACTGTTCTGGATAGAAAACCGTATAGGGTTCCAAGCTAGATGCAAAAGGCAACAAATCTACTAGATAAGCCCCATCCGTAAGAATGACAGCATGAAAGTGCTCCAAATTTTTCTCATCCATAATTTTCTGGATGGCAGACGGTGTGTTAGGAGGAACATGATACCAGTCTAGTTGGGCTGGTAGGGCAAGTGTCTCTCGCCAATCCTCTGGACCGATTTGCAAGATCTTATATTTCTTTTCCATGAGTCACCTCCTCCAACCACTTTTCTAGCTTGATTAGGAATTGCTCGCCAGTGTGTTCCTTTATCTTTTCAATGGAATGGATCAGAGCATCATTCCACACCTGCAGGCTATCGAGATAGTAATGGGCAGCTTGCGCAAAATCAGCAGTGTTTTCCAACAGATAGCCATTCTTCTGATGGCTGACATACTCAGTTTTGACCCTATTGATTTGAGGGATACCAGCACTAATCCCCGCTATCTGGGTATAAAGAAGAGGTTGACTGTTCAAATCGACAATCAAACGAACAAATTCCAGCTGCTTGATTAACTCCGATTCATCCTTCATATTGACAAACGAATAGCGCTTGCTCTGATGGCGATTGTCCTCAAGCGGATTTTCAGCGCCTTGGTAATCAACTTCCTTTTCCAGTTCCTGGTCCTGAAACTGCTCTGCAACCATCTCAGAAACACGTGTTTCCAGCTGTTTCATTTCTTCTTGACTAGCAGCAAAGGCTCCAAAGACCAACTCCGTATCCTTGTTTTCAGAAAGGAAATGCAAGACCTGATAGAGCGCTTGGTCCTCTATCCCCTGCTCAAAGTCCAGTTGATAGTAGAGGATAGACTCCTTCCGAGTCTGACTCTTTCCTAGCTCCAAGCGGGTATCAAAAGGTGATAAATGACGAAACTTCGTTGCTTGTTCTGAAAAGGCAGACTGAGCCAAGCGCAAGGTGTCCTCTCTGTCGACTAGAACAAGGTCCACCTTAGACAACAAATTCGCCAACTGAGGTAATTGCTCTTGAGGATTTCGTCCGATAAAAAGACTGAGAACCTTAGTGGTTTGGTGAGGCAATCGTTCTAAAAGGAAGTCATTGTGCTGATCACAAGCAGGCAGAAAATAGGTCGCTCCTTCCTCAGGGAGTTGAGCTATTTTCTTCTCAAAAAACTCCGCAATCAATTCTCCCATATCTCGGTAAGCCTCTTTTTGGAATCGAAAAGCAAAGATAGGATTGACTTCGATACGCCCCCCATCTTGCAAGTGCTCTCTAAACTGCCACAGTCCCTTGGGATTGAGATAGTCTTGGTAGAGAGCCTGACCCTCTTCGTAGTAAATCACACTGGAAACCAGCCCCCGATCATCCATCAGGTAATTAGCAGACAAGAGCCCATCTTCCTTGAAATACTGAATCGTACTGATAAAACCTTCAATCCCATGCTCCACCTGAGCATAGGGCTTTCCATTTCTCAAAACTAAAATGGTAAAGGGACTGTAAACAAACTCGCAGTCCTCTTCCCACTCAATATCTCTGAGCTGCAAGACCTGCGGTCGAATCTCATGAAAATCCTGCAATTCATCAAATAAGGAATAAACTTGTGCTTCTAAAATACCTTGGCGATGGAGAAAATAGCGAAGATGAGGCTGATAGGACAAAAGGAGGACCTGTGCAGGGACCCCTTGGTGTTGCATCAAGCGAATCTGATTGAAGGTGTCATCAAATTCTAGCTTAAAATGAGAAAAATACCAGGGTGTCAAATCAGCATGCCAGGGACGCTCCTTGCCATACCAAGCTGGGATAAAGTAATACATCAAAACCTCCTAGAATAGTGGCCGATACCTTTCATTTAGTCGGAGCGCCTGCAGTTCATCGTGAATCGTAAACAACATACCACTCAAAATTAAAAAGAGTCCAGGAATCATGCTGACTTTTAACAGACTCTCATCCTTCAAGACAAACAAGATCGGAAGTCCAGCCAAGGTAACGTTAAAGACTGCACCTATCAGAGCAAATCGCAGAACCAAGCGATTAATAAAGCGACTGGTATCCTCACCAGGATAGACCCCGTAGATGTAATCTCCTGATTCCTTCATCCGATCTGCGATCTGTTGACCACTCACATTGATAAAGGCAAAGGCAATGCTAAAGACAAAGAGGATCAGGATATAAGCGTAGATCCACAAGGGTTTCCCCATCGCATACTGCTCCAGTATGGCAGGGTAGAGCGGATTGCCCTTATCCAGATGTTGAAGCAAGATCAAGAGATAAGAAGGCAAGCCCATGAGACTCATCACATACATATAAGGCATGCCACCTGCAGGATTGAGCATGATTTCCAGATAGGAATAGCGTTTAAAGCGAGAATGAAGCCCGATTTTATTGATAGGGATGCGGTATCTAGCTCTGAAAAAGAGAACGACGAGATAGGTAAAGAGGACACCAAGCACTACCAATAGGAAAAGCAGCCGAGGAGATATCTTATGAACTTGGACCGATTGGATGATGTCCTGAGGGAGTGAAGCCACCATACTCGCCAATAAAATAACGATTGGGCCTCCAACTCCGATAGACGCATTGATGTCTGACAGCCAAACTAAGAAGAAGGTCCCCGCAACCAAAAGGCTGGTATTGAGGAGAAAGACCAAGAAGGGATTGTAGGGAGCTTGGACAGGGAGGTTTGTCGTCAAGGCCAAGGCCTGAATCAAGGCAATCCCTAACGTCAAGTACATTTTCCGTCTATCCTGGACTTCCGAAGAAACCGAGTTTAAGCCCAGTTTCTTTGAAAAGGAAAACATCTGCCACAAGATCATAGCTGACATCCAAGGGGAAAGTCCGATTGAAAAGAGAGAGAGGCTACGAAGATTTCCACCAGTCAGGGCTACTGAAAAGTCCAGATAGGCTGCGCTTCCTCCGAGAAAATTCCGGCTATTGAGGTCAACAAAAGGAAGAGCCAGACGACTCCCGAGCACATAAATAAAGAGCAAAAATAGGGTGCGCATCCCTTTTTTTACTGCTATCGATGAACGAAATTCTTTCACTAGCTCCTCCTTTTCTTTTTATCTTTCAATTGTCCTGTCATACGGGACCAATCCAGCCTTTTTATCTTAGCATCTTCAAATCTCTATCTCAGTTTTCGTGAGTTTTCTCGTCCAGATAAACCTTCAAAGTAGCCACCATTTCTTCTGGTCTTTCTGCTGAGAAGATACCCGCATAGGCACTTTCAGCTAGTTCCTGGGACTGGGTATTGTCAAAAGTCAAGATTGGTTTCTCAAAGCGTGAAATATAGTCATAAACAACACTCAACTTGTCATCGTGGTTAATATCAAGATAGACATCTGTCTGCTGAACCAGTTTCTCAACCAAGAGAGGGAAGGTGTTAGGATAGAGAGTAACATTTTCAAAACGTGACAAGAGCATGAGTTCAGGTGCCATCGTCGTATAGGCTGCAATGTAGAAATGCAACTCTGGCAAGGCTTGAACCAGATAGTCGATTTTCTCAAGATGCCAGGAGTTAGTCAAATTAACACAAGACATAACTGGCTGATAGACTGTGACTGGATAGTCAATTCCAGCCTGACGCCATTTTTCAGTAATGGTAGACCACTCCATCAGATGATAGTGCCACCAAACCTCACGCAAACGCCCAACCGAATGAGTGTTCCAAGGTTTGTCCTGAGAGAGGAAATGCAAGATAGCTGGCAGGGGCTCTAGGGGAATCTGGAAGATAAATTCATGTCCATGTGAGGCAGCCCCACTATCAAAACCAATCTGGAAATTATAGTTCTGATCCAGAGGAGCATAGCTGTCATGAAAGAGCATATTGAGGATGGACTGGTCTCCCTCACTCACATGTTGGTGTTCCCGCTCCGTCAACTCAACTAGCTCTTGTCTCACGGCTTCTGCCCGCCATTTTTTGTTATGGATCAAGAGTACACCTGCATTAAAGCCAACCCCAACTCCAAAACAAGATGGTGCAGCAGCAAGGTAGTTTTCGCCTAAGTCCATTTCAAAGAGAGCAGTCAAATCAGCCGTCACAACCAAATCACTATCCAAGTAAAGAACCTTGTCCTCTTCGACAAAATCAGGGATAAAGTAACGGGCAAAGGTCATGTGATTGATATGGGGCAGTTTATTGCTCCAGTTCATCTGAAATTGGGCGCCAAGCATCTTGACATCCACTAACTCACCGCCCATTTGCTCTACTATCGGCCTGAGAGCGCGGAACCATTCTTGGGGAATATCCTGATTAAAGATATAGACCTTGACATGGCTATTATGATAGCAGAGAGACTTGAGCGCTGTTTCAATCTGACGAATATAGGCATAATCTCCTGCGAGAACAATTGTTTTTTTCATTTAGTTTCCTTCAGTTTACAACGACTGCTTCTGTGATTCCAAAAGCGTGCGGATAGACTCGATCATTTGATCTACGGCTGCTGGTGAGTAGACATGACTGCAACCACTCAAGTCATGACTAGTGGTCTCAAAAGCAAATATAGGGATTTCTCTTTGCTGCACCTCTTGGATAATGTTTGCAATTTCATCCTCATGATTGATATCTAAGTAAAAGTCAATCTTTTCCAAGACTTTTTTGACATTCATGGGATTAAAGTAAGGATAGAGGCGTACATTCAGATGCGATTGCAAGTTCATGATTTCCGGCGCAAAATTGGTATGAGCTAGGATAGAGAACTCTACATCGGGCAGTTCTTGGATCAGGTGTTCGATTTGCTCTATGTGACACGTATTGGTAAAAATAGCGGTCGCATACTGGGGAGCTTGAACTAAAGATGCCAATCCTTTATGGAAATCACATTTTTTCATGACAATATCAGACCACTCTAGTCCGTAGTAAAACCACCAGTCCTCCCTGAAACGATTGAGGTTGATTTGGTACCAAGGCTTGTCCCCTGTATAATGGATAATCTTGGCTGTCTTCTCAGTAGCAAGAGAGTCCCTATACCAAGAATCCATCTGGTAATTTCGAGCCACTGTATCCATACCAACCATAAAATTATAGGTAGCTGGCAGCGATTTCCAACGACCTTCAAAAAGGTGATTTAACACGCCCTGATCACCAAAAACTTGGTCATGCAGTTGGTCTGTCAAGCTCAACAAGTGCTCCGTCACCTTTTCTTGACGCCAGAGAGCAACATTAATCAGCAAGACACCAGAATTAAAAGTGCTAGGAACTAGAGCATCTGCTACAGCAGCTACCGGCCAGTCCACCATATCTTCTAAAAAGAGTTGATCTAGGTTTGATCTAACGATGATATCCGAATCCAGGTACAAGGCTAGGTCTTCGCTGACATACTGAGGAATAAAATAACGAAAGTAAGCCGCGTAACTTAGATGAGCCAAGGGAAGATGATACTCCTTTAAGCCATGATGACTAATCTTGACATTGACGATTTTTGAGGCTAGAGGCTCTAGACGTCTCTCCATGAGCTGAAACCATTCAGATGGCAAATCATCATTGAAAACATAAAAAGTCACTGCTCGGTTATGGGCACAGATTGACTTGATTGTTGTCTCAATCTTGTCCATATATGCATTATCACCACCGAGTACAATGGCTTTTTGAAGCTCTTTTTTCATTTCGTCCCCTTTTCTTTTCACATTCTTTTGGCTACTTTTCTACTACTATAGTTCTGATTTTTTCGATGATTATCTCACCTTCCTATTATACCTTTTCCCCTAGTTTATTTCAAACTCAAAAGAGGATTTCCCCCTTCTCACATATAGAAAAAACCTTTGAAAAATCATGTTTTCAAAGGTTTTCCATTTTACTATTTATTCATTGATTTTTATATCTTATCAATGACTTTCTTGATCGTCATTCTGACTCTTCTTGGCAAGAAGACCGATACCTGTCACAGCTGTCAATGCTCCCAACAAAGCAGATGCTACCGAAGTCGACGCTCCTGTATTTGGCAAGACTTGTTTCGGCTTGCTTGAAGCGGATTGACTTTGGCTTGCAATGCTGGCCATTGAGAGAGAGGTGCTTGTTGAAGTAGATACCAGAGCACTTGCTGACGCAGATCTACTAATAGAATCTGAAGTCGAGAGACTAGCGCTAATCGACGCAGACTCGCTCACTGACACACTTGCTGAAATCGAAGTACTTGCTAGAGTCGATTCACTGGCGAACATGCTAGCTGAGAGTGATGCGCTCGTTGAAATAGATTCGCTCACTGATGTACTTGCTGAAATCGAAGCACTCTCCAACGCCAACTCGGCTCCTAGCATACTTGCAGAAGTTGAAGTACTTGTTGAAGCGGATTGACTCGAACTTGCCGATACAGACTCACTTGTGCTGACTGAGGCGGACTGGCTGGCGCTCGCTGAGGCTGACTCACTTGCTCTTGCCGATGCTGACTGGCTGGAGCTTGCTGAAGCCGATTCGCTGGCACTTAATGAAGCGGATTGGCTTGAGCTGACTGAAGCGGATTGACTAGAGCTCAATGATGCAGACTGGCTCGAACTCACTGAAGCGGATTGACTGGCACTGGCTGAAGCGGATTCACTGGCGCTCAATGAAGCGGACTGGCTGGAGCTTGCCGACGCGGATTGGCTCGAGCTTGCAGATGCTGACTCACTTGCGCTCACTGACGCTGACTCACTCGCACTCACCGATGCGGACTGACTCGAACTTACCGATGCTGATTGGCTGGCACTCAATGAAGCTGACTGGCTCAAACTTACTGAAGCGGATTCGCTGGCACTTACTGAAGCTGACTGACTCGAACTCGCTGAAGCTGACTGACTAGCACTTACTGAGGCGGATTGACTAGCACTCAATGATGCGGATTGGCTCGAGCTCGCTGAGGCGGATTGACTCGAACTTACTGAGGCGGA
Organism: Streptococcus sp. 27098_8_51; assembly: GCF_041432205.1. GTDB lineage: Bacteria > Bacillota > Bacilli > Lactobacillales > Streptococcaceae > Streptococcus. The sequence continues at coordinate 42,631 of NZ_JAPVZE010000014.1, read as the reverse complement.
TTGACTGGCACTCAATGATGCGTATTGGCTCGAACTTACTGAAGCGGATTCGCTTGAGCTTACGGACGCTGACTGGCTCGCACTCACTGAAGCTGATTGGCTAGCGCTCGTTGAGGCTGATTCGCTTGAACTTACTGAGGCTGATTGACTTGCGCTCGCTGAAGCTGATTGGCTCGAACTCACTGAAGCAGATTGGCTGGAGCTGACTGAGGCTGACTCACTCGTACTCAATGAAGCGGATTCGCTTGAGCTTGCAGACGCTGATTGGCTCGAACTTACTGAAGCGGATTCGCTTGAGCTTACGGACGCTGACTGGCTGGCACTTACTGAAGCTGACTGACTAGCACTCAATGAAGCGGATTGACTTGCGCTCACTGAAGCTGACTGGCTCGCACTCACTGAAGCCGATTGACTTGAGCTCACCGATACAGATTGGCTCGAGCTCGCTGAAGCGGATTGACTCGAGCTTACTGACGCGGATTCGCTCGAGCTCACTGAAGCTGATTGGCTTGAGCTGACTGAGGCTGATTGGCTCGAACTTACTGAAGCTGACTCACTTGCACTTACTGAGGCTGATTGACTAGAGCTTACCGAGGCTGATTCGCTTGAACTTACTGAGGCTGATTGGCTAGCGCTCGCTGAAGCAGACTGACTTGCGCTCACTGAAGCTGACTGGCTGGAGCTCGCTGAGGCTGATTGGCTCGAGCTTGCAGATGCTGACTGGCTCGCACTCACTGAAGCTGATTGGCTCGAACTTGCTGAAGCTGATTCACTTGAGCTGACTGAAGCAGACTGACTTGCGCTGGCTGATGCAGATTCACTTGCGCTGGCTGAGGCGGATTCACTTGCACTCAATGAAGCTGACTGACTTGAGCTAACTGATGCAGATTCGCTTGAGCTGACTGAGGCTGATTGACTGGCACTCAATGAAGCGGATTGGCTGGCACTCACTGACGCTGATTGACTCGAGCTCGCTGATGCAGATTCACTTGCACTTACTGAGGCTGATTGACTCGAGCTCACTGATGCTGACTGGCTAGTGCTGACTGACGCGGACTGACTCGAGCTCACTGATGCAGATTCACTTGCGCTCACTGAAGCGGACTGACTCGAACTTACTGAGGCAGACTGGCTCGCGCTCGCTGATGCGGATTGACTAGAGCTTACGGAAGCAGATTCACTTGCGCTCGCTGATGCTGATTCACTTGCGCTCACTGAAGCGGATTGGCTTGAGCTTACTGAGACGGATTGACTAGCGCTCGCTGAAGCGGATTGGCTCGAACTTACCGATGCAGACTGACTCGAGCTCACTGAAGCTGATTGACTGGCGCTCACTGAAGCAGATTCGCTGGAGCTTACTGAGGCAGATTGGCTCACACTCGTTGACGCTGACTGACTAGCACTTACCGAAGCGGACTGGCTGGCACTTACTGAAGCCGATTCACTTGTGCTTACTGATGCGGACTGGCTGGAGCTTGCAGACGCAGATTGACTTGCGCTGGCTGAGGCTGACTCACTTGCGCTTACTGATGCGGACTGGCTCGAACTTACTGATGCAGACTGACTAGCGCTCATTGAGGCTGATTGACTAGCACTCACCGATACGGACTGGCTAGCGCTGGCTGACGCAGATTCACTTGCGCTCACTGAAGCGGATTGACTAGCGCTGGCTGAGACTGACTCACTTGCGCTCGCTGAAGCGGACTGACTCGAGCTCACTGAAGCTGATTCGCTGGAGCTTACTGAGGCCGATTGACTCGAACTTACTGAGGCAGATTGACTAGCACTCAATGATGCAGATTGACTCGAACTCAATGATGCTGACTCACTTGCGCTGGCTGAAGCCGATTGACTAGCACTCAATGATGCAGATTGGCTCGAGCTGACTGAAGCGGATTCACTGGAGCTTACTGAGGCTGACTCACTTGCGCTTACTGATGCGGATTGACTCGAGCTTACTGAGGCCGATTCACTTGCACTCAATGATGCTGATTGGCTCGAACTCGTTGACGCTGATTGACTAGCACTCACGGACGCTGATTGGCTCGAACTCAATGAAGCGGATTCGCTGGCACTTGCTGAAGCGGATTGGCTGGCGCTGACTGAAGCTGATTGGCTAACGCTGACTGATGCCGATTCGCTTGTGCTTACTGAGGCTGATTCGCTGGCGCTCGCTGAAGCTGACTCACTTGTGCTTACCGATACAGACTGACTAGCGCTCACTGAAGCTGATTGGCTCGAGCTTACTGAAGCGGATTGGCTCGCGCTGGCTGAAGCGGATTGACTGGCACTTACTGATGCAGATCGGCTTGAGCTGACTGAGGCAGACTGACTTGCGCTCACTGAAGCTGATCGACTCGCACTCGCTGATGCTGATTGGCTCGAACTTACTGAAACAGATTGACTAGCGCTTACTGAGGCTGACTGGCTCGCACTCACTGAAGCGGATTGGCTCGCGCTGGCTGAAGCTGACTGACTCGAGCTTGCAGATGCTGACTGACTAGCACTTACTGAAGCTGATTGACTCGAACTTACCGATGCTGACTGACTTGCGCTCACTGAAGCTGATCGACTGGCACTTGCCGATGCTGATTGACTTGAGCTCACTGAAGCTGATTGACTCGCGCTCGCTGAAGCGGATTGGCTCGAACTTACCGATGCTGACTGACTCGAGCTCACTGAAGCTGATTGACTTGAGCTCACTGAAGCTGATTGGCTGGCGCTCGCTGAAGCGGACTGACTCGAACTTACTGATGCTGATTGACTCGAGCTTAATGAGGCTGATTGGCTGGAGCTTGCAGATGCAGATTGACTCGAACTCAATGATGCGGATTGGCTGGCACTCAATGATGCAGACTGGCTAGCGCTGACTGAAGCGGATTGGCTCGCGCTGGCTGAAGCGGATTGACTGGCACTTACTGATGCAGATCGGCTTGAGCTGACTGAGGCAGACTGACTTGCGCTCACTGACGCTGACTGACTTGCACTTGCAGATGCAGATTGACTCGAACTCGCTGAAGCAGACTGACTTGCACTCAATGATGCTGATTCACTTGCGCTCACTGAAGCGGATTGGCTTGAGCTTACGGACGCAGACTGGCTGGCACTCACTGAAGCGGATTGGCTCGAACTTACTGAAGCGGATTGGCTGGCACTTACCGAAGCTGACTGGCTGGCACTCAATGATGCAGATTGACTCGAGCTTACTGAGGCAGACTGACTTGCGCTCACTGATGCTGATTGACTTGCACTCGCTGAAGCGGATTGGCTAGCACTTACTGATGCTGACTCACTTGCACTTAATGATGCAGATTGACTCGAGCTCGCTGAAGCGGATTGACTCGAGCTTACAGATGCAGATTCGCTTGAACTTACTGAGGCGGATTGACTAGCACTCAATGATGCAGATTGGCTGGAGCTTACTGAGGCGGATTGACTAGCACTTGCTGAAGCAGACTGGCTATTACTTACTGAAATTGACGCTTGATTTGGCGTGATTTGTCCATTAAATGTATCTGAAACCAAACCATCCACTGTCGTACTTGCAGTCACCGGTCCACTAGGAAGTCGTCCTCCATTACGATCATATACCTTCTTCAGCTCATTTGCAGTAAAGGTTACACTAGTCGAGCTCACCGTTGCTTGTTTGGTGAACGTCTCCCCTGCAATTGTAAGAGTAACAGTCCCATCTGGAGCAACCCCATCTACCGTAATCGCTTGATTTGAGAGCCCACCTTTTTCGTTAAGATATTGATTCTCTATCCTTGGCGTCTGAGGGCGCACAGTAAAGCTCACGTCAATTTCATCCGTACTTCCATCTGGATAAGTTACCACCGCTGTCAAAGTATGCCGACCAGCAGACAAATTCGTATTGGTTCCAGATTTCCAAGTATAGGTTGTTCTAGTTCCCTTAGTAATTCCTGTAGTAGGTAATTCTGGTGTCCCTGTAGCATTCGTGATGTACTGACTGGCTTCACCAACAGAAACAGTCCCTGAATTGGCCGTTAGAGTAAAGTTTCGATTCACCTCAGCATTGATAGCTGGTTCGTACTTTTCAGACTGAGCATGGACTTCAAATTGAATTGCGGCAGGGTTGGCTGTTAAATCTTTTACAAGACCTACGTCAGTAGTATTTCCGCTAAAATTACCTTCCTGATCATAGGTGAAAACATAACGGGTCCACAAACTATTTACTGCTTGATTTTTTCCAACAGAACCCGTGATTGAAACGGTGAAAGGATTTGATGCTGTAGCATTTCCATCTTTGGCTAGTTTATTTGTCGGAACAATCATGCTGATACTTTGACCATTACTCGTAGTGAATGAGACAACAGTTGAAGTAGCCGGATAGGCCGCGGGAACAGCAGTAGGAACAAATTTTGCATGTTCAATTCGACCACTGTTATCAGTAAACTCAATGGTCGCAGAAAAATTTTCTTCTCGATAAATTTTAAATTTTTGTCCTTCTAGAACTGCGCCACCTGTAACGGTTATTTTCTGAAGTTCTGGCTTCTCTGTATCCCTAGCAGCTCTGAAGCTAGCGGTATTTGAAGCTTGGGTCAAAGCTTGTCCGTTTCTGCTGTCACGAAGTCCAGACTTGGCACGTAACACAGCATTTGCAATACTATTTCGAGCTTCTATAGCTTTTTGTAGGATAGGGGCAAGGTCAGAAGCTTCCCCTTTCAAGACTTCTGCTATCTCATTCTTCGCTAGACTAGCCTTCGTGATCGCCTCATCCGAGTTTGGAAGCCCCTGAGCTTGAGCTAGAAACTGCCCAATCTCAGCAGACAAGGCCTCTAATTTCTTCCGTTTTTCTTCACTTTGCTTTTCTGTCAAGGCTACAGAAGTCATTGTGAAACTCGATTCAGCCGTCACACCTTCATTCTTTACACGACCAGACTGACTTTGAGGCAAGGATTCTGTAGAAAAATCAACTGCTTTTAATTCTTTCGAAGGTTGTGATTCTTTCACTGTCTCCCGAGCTGACTCACTTGCTTGGTACTGACTTTGAACACCAACTGAAGCTCTCTCTGACAGATTACTATTCGCTTGATTTTGTGTCCCAAGGGATTCACTTGAACTAGCAGTTACACTTTGACTGTTTGCCAAGGATTGACTAGTGGAAGCAGATTGGCTCATCGACTGGCTCACGCTAGAAGAGTTTGAGGCACTGATAGACTGGCTCGTAGAGGCAGATTGACTGGCGCTCTGCGAATTGAATTCTGACAATGACTGGCTTTGACTGGTAGACAAAGACAAGCTAGCAGCATCTTGATGATCCTGTGTCGTCCCTAGCACTACTGAATCTCTCGTCGCCAGGGTATCTTTTGATTCGACAGTCTTTTCAACAGCGACTGCATCATTGGCATAAACACGCGTTTGCGTCGCAGCAAAACCACCTAAAATCGTACCCGTAGCTGCTATCCCTTTCAAGACATCCAAGCCGGTCAACTTCTGACCTCCTTGCTTTTCAACCATTTCTGTCTTTACTTGGCTCGCATCCGCACTTCCACGCATCACCTTAAATAAGCCAAAAAGGGAAGTCGAGGCCCGTAGCCAATGCTTCCCTGATTTGATTAATTTGAACCGAGTTACACGGTCTGTTTCTCTATATTCACCCTTCTGGCGTCTAAAAAACATGTTACTTCCCTCTATATGAAAAAGAATTTATTCACCTATAAAATACTATCTTCTTATTATATACCAAATATACCGACAATTCAATATCTATAATATATCCTAAAGAAAGAAAATGATTTCAAAAATAACTTGATTTCAAATCTATTCTGTTTTTTCAATATAATCTTCATTTTATTGTTCTGTTAATATATTTTATTTATTTTTTAACCATTTCTATATGCTTTAAAAATTGAGCAAATAATTCCAATCACTCAGGGAATTGATTTTTATTCAAAATATAGAAAAAGTCCATGAATCAATAGCATCCACAGACTTTTAGGAGTAGAGTATTTAAAGGCAGTTTCACAAATGAATCAATGAAGCCGGTAGCCGAGGTAACTTTCTATCCTTTCCAACGAAAAAATCCACGAATCGAAAGCATTCGCGGACTTTTCTTACAACGCATTTAAGAAAAATGCCATACTAATTAATAGCCGTAATCTACGACACGAAGAGGCGAAAACGATTATTTTTCGCCGATGAATTAGTGAGGCAGGTTGCTAGCCCTCTCACTACCCGTTACAACGGAAAAATCCACGAATATTATCGATTCGTGGATTTTTCCTAGTGAAGCGTTTAGGTAAGCCGATTTTACACTACGACACGGAGTTTGGCAAATCGGTTCTATTTGCCAAACGTAGTTAGTAAGGCAGTTAGCTAGTTCGCCAAATAGCGACTAGCGTCCAACAATTAGGAACTAAAGTTCCTAATTGTTGGTGCTGAGTTACATTTTTTCCTCCAACTCTACATCTGGATACTTATCCGCAAACCAGCGGAGGGCAAAGTCATTTTCAAAGAGGAAGACTGGTTGGTCAAAACGGTCTTTGGCCAAGATATTGCGGCTTGAGGACATCCGTTCATCCAAGTCCTCAGGCTTGATCCAACGAACGGTCTTTTTACCCATCGGGCTCATGACTACTTCCGCATTGTATTCGCCTTCCATGCGGTGCTTAAAGACTTCAAACTGGAGTTGTCCGACAGCTCCTAGCATGTACTCACCAGTTTGGTAATTCTTGTAAAGCTGAATGGCTCCTTCTTGCACCAATTGTTCGATACCCTTGTGGAAGGATTTTTGTTTCATAACGTTCTTAGCAGAAACTTTCATGAAAATCTCAGGGGTAAAGGTTGGCAGTGGTTCAAACTCAAACTTGTTTTTTCCAACCGTCAAGGTGTCTCCAACCTGATAAGTACCGGTATCGTAAACCCCGATGATATCTCCTGCAACAGCGTTTGTCACATTCTCACGACTTTCCGCCATAAACTGGGTGACATTAGAAAGCTTGGCAGTCTTCCCAGTACGAGGCAGATTGACACTCATTCCTCGCTCAAACTCACCTGATACGATACGGACAAAGGCAATGCGGTCACGGTGACGAGGGTCCATGTTGGCTTGGATTTTAAAGACAAATCCTGAGAAATCCTTATCATAAGGATCCACAATTTCGCCATCTGTTTTCTTGTGGCCATGTGGTTCTGGAGCAAACTCAAGGAAGGTCTCAAGGAAGGTCTGCACCCCAAAGTTGGTCAGGGCTGAACCAAAGAAGACTGGCGTCAGTTCTCCTGCAAGAATAGCTTCTTCTGAAAATTCATTTCCTGCTTCTTGCAACAGTTCGATATCGTCCTTAACCTGAGCGTAGAAAGGATTGCTTCCAAAGAGCTTATCCCCTTCTTCCAGACTGGCAAAACGCTCATCTCCTTTATAGAGTTCCAAGCGTTGGTTATAGAGGTCATACAAGCCTTCAAAGGCTTTCCCCATCCCGATTGGCCAGTTCATAGGATAGCTCGCAATACCTAGGACTTCTTCTAGTTCTTGCAAGAGATCCAGTGGCTCACGACCGTCACGGTCCAGCTTGTTCATAAAGGTAAAGACTGGAATACCACGGTGCTTCACAACCTCAAACAATTTCTTGGTTTGGGCCTCGATACCCTTGGCAGAGTCCACGACCATGACGGCAGCATCCACCGCCATCAAGGTCCGATAAGTATCTTCTGAGAAGTCCTCGTGTCCTGGTGTGTCGAGGATGTTCACGCGCTTACCATCATAGTCAAACTGCATAACAGATGACGTGACCGAAATCCCACGTTGTTTCTCGATATCCATCCAGTCAGACTTGGCAAAAGTCCCTGTTTTCTTCCCTTTTACCGTACCAGCCTCACGAATCTCGCCCCCAAAGTAGAGCAACTGCTCAGTGATGGTTGTTTTCCCGGCGTCCGGGTGGGAGATGATAGCAAAAGTACGACGTTTCTTAATTTCTTCTTGAATAGTCATAAGTTCTCTTTCTTTGATTTTCTATTTTTAGTTGTTTCAGTAGCTAAGAATGATGTTTACATTGGATTTTACCATTCCTTTCAACTCTCCATTATAGCGGATTTTGGGGAGTTTTTCAATTGCTCATCTGATGAAAAGGCAAGCTAGAGCACAGATTGCACCTGATTTCTCTTTTTCCACCATTTCTTAAACAAGATATCAAAAAGAACAAGAGCCAGTGAAAGGATGACCGACACAAGGAGGTACTTTATCCATAGAGGAGCATTCGAGATAAACGGGGTATCTCTTAAGAGACCATAATTTCCACCTGTCACCTGATTAACACCAACTAGAAAGAGATTGAGAATAAAGGTATAGGCCACAATCATATATTTCTTGAGCAAGGTCTTGTCATAGTGATTCATCAAGTAAACCAAGGAATTCACTAGAAGGGCATAGTGCCCAATCAAAAATGAAAAACTGGTGATATGGGGGAAATCATAGGGGTCAAAAACCGGGTAAACCAAGGCAAAGACCGCTCCACTTGCTCCTAAGAGGGCAAAATATTGCTTGCTCCGCCATTTATCTGGCAAGAAAACCACCGCAAACATAGCCAAACGGCAATGGTAAAATGGAAGGCTATTAGAAAATGGAATTCCAAAACCAACATACCAGCTATATAGGGCTAGCAACTGGAGGATCTGAATCCCCTTAAACAAGCGGACAAATTTCGAATTTTTGTGATAAACAAGTGCTCCATAAATACAAAGCACTAATAGGATCATCATAATCCCATACCAAAAGAGGGAAATGGGAGGAGGAACCGTTTGAGATCTGGTGATAAATTGATGGAACATATTTCTATCCTAACTCTTATTTTTTCTATTCTCTAGTTTAACCATTATAGCGAATTAAAAGCGATTTTTCAATTTCTATTTCTTTTCAGTTTGGCTCCCTTATTTATAGGAAATTATGGTAAAATAGAACAGACTAAAAATCATCATTTCACGAAAGGATGCAAGATGAAAATTACGCAAGAAGAGGTAACACACGTTGCCAATCTTTCAAAATTAAAATTCTCTGAAGAAGAAACTGCTGCCTTTGCGACAACCTTGTCTAAAATTGTTGACATGGTTGAATTGCTGGGCGAAGTCGACACAACTGGTGTCGCACCTACTACAACCATGGCTGACCGCAAGACCGTACTCCGCCCTGATGTGGCCGAAGAAGGAACAGACCGTGACCGCTTGTTTAAAAACGTACCTGAAAAAGAAAACTACTATATCAAGGTACCAGCTATCCTAGATGATGGAGGAGATGCCTAATGACTTTTAATAACAAAACTATTGAAGACTTGCACAATCTCCTTGTCTCTAAGGAAATTTCTGCAACTGAATTGACACAAGCCACGCTTGAAGATATCAAGTCTCGCGAGGCAGCTATCAACGCTTTTGTCACTATCGCTGAAGAACAAGCCCTTTCGCAAGCTAAGGCTATTGATGAAGCTGGAATTGACGCGGATAATGTCCTTTCAGGAATTCCGCTTGCTGTCAAAGATAATATCTCTACCGACGGTATCCTCACAACTGCTGCCTCAAAAATGCTCTACAACTACGAGCCTATCTTTGATGCGACAGCCGTTGCCAATGCAAAAGCCAAGGGCATGATTGTTGTCGGAAAAACCAACATGGACGAATTTGCCATGGGTGGATCAGGTGAGACTTCCCACTACGGTGCAACTAAAAATGCTTGGGACCACAGCAAGGTTCCTGGTGGATCATCAAGTGGTTCTGCCGCAGCTGTGGCTTCAGGTCAAGTCCGCTTGTCACTTGGTTCTGATACGGGGGGATCCATCCGCCAACCTGCTGCCTTCAACGGGATTGTTGGTCTCAAACCAACCTACGGAACGGTTTCTCGATTCGGTCTCATTGCTTTCGGTAGCTCACTAGACCAAATCGGGCCTTTTGCACCAACTGTTAAGGAAAATGCCCTCTTGCTCAATGCGATTGCCAGCGAAGATACTAAAGACTCGACTTCTGCTCCTGTCCGCATTGCCGACTTTACTTCAAAAATCGGTCAAGACATCAAAGGTATGAAAATTGCTTTGCCTAAAGAATACCTCGGTGAAGGAATTGACCCAGAAGTTAAAGAAACCATTATCAAGGCAGCCAAACACTTTGAAAAACTTGGTGCCATTGTCGAAGAAGTCAGTCTTCCTCACTCTAAATACGGTGTTGCCGTTTACTACATTATAGCTTCTTCAGAAGCTTCCTCAAACCTGCAACGTTTTGACGGTATCCGTTACGGCTACCGCGCAGAAGATGCAAGCAACCTTGATGAAATCTATGTGAACAGCCGTAGTCAAGGTTTCGGTGAAGAGGTAAAACGCCGTATCATGCTAGGTACTTTCAGTCTTTCATCAGGTTACTACGATGCCTACTACAAAAAGGCTGGACAAGTCCGTACCCTCATCATTCAAGATTTCGAAAACGTCTTTGCGGATTACGACTTGATTTTGGGACCAACTGCTCCTAGTGTTGCCTACGATTTGGACTCCCTCAACCACGACCCAGTTGCCATGTACTTGGCTGATCTTTTGACCATCCCAGTCAACTTGGCAGGCCTCCCAGGAATTTCAATTCCTGCTGGATTCTCTCAAGGTCTCCCAGTCGGTCTCCAATTGATCGGTCCTAAGTACTCTGAGGAAACCATTTACCAAGCTGCTGCTGCTTTTGAAGCGACAACAGACTACCACAAACAACAACCCGTGATTTTTGGAGGTGACAACTAATGAACTTTGAAACAGTCATTGGACTTGAAGTCCACGTAGAGCTCAACACCAATTCAAAAATCTTCTCACCAACTTCTGCCCACTTCGGAAATGACCAAAACGCCAATACCAACGTGATTGACTGGTCTTTCCCAGGAGTACTTCCGGTTCTCAATAAAGGTGTTGTCGATGCTGGTATCAAGGCCGCTCTTGCCCTCAACATGGACATCCACAAGCACATGCACTTCGACCGCAAGAACTACTTCTACCCTGATAATCCAAAAGCCTACCAAATTTCTCAGTTTGATGAGCCTATCGGTTATAATGGTTGGATTGAAGTCGAGCTAGAAGACGGTACGACTAAGAAAATCGGTATCGAACGTGCTCACCTAGAAGAAGACGCTGGTAAAAACACCCACTGTACAGATGGCTACTCTTATGTTGACCTCAATCGTCAAGGGGTGCCATTGATTGAAATCGTATCTGAAGCCGACATGCGTTCCCCAGAAGAAGCCTATGCTTATCTAACAGCTCTCAAGGAAGTCATCCAGTACGCTGGCATTTCTGACGTTAAGATGGAAGAAGGTTCTATGCGTGTGGATGCCAACATCTCCCTTCGTCCTTATGGTCAAGAGAAATTCGGTACCAAGACTGAGTTGAAAAACCTCAACTCCTTCTCAAATGTTCGCAAAGGTCTCGAATACGAAGTCCAACGCCAGGCTGAAATCCTTCGCTCAGGTGGTCAAATTCGCCAAGAAACACGCCGTTACGATGAAGCTAACAAGGCAACCATCCTCATGCGTGTCAAAGAAGGTGCTGCAGACTACCGCTACTTCCCTGAACCAGACCTACCACTCTTTGAAATCTCAGATGAGTGGATTGAGGAAATGCGCACTGAATTACCAGAGTTTCCAAAAGAACGTCGTGCGCGCTACGTATCTGACCTTGGCTTATCAGACTACGATGCTAGCCAGTTGACGGCAAACAAAGTCACTTCTGACTTCTTTGAAAAAGCTGTTGCACTCGGTGGTGATGCCAAACAAGTCTCTAACTGGCTCCAAGGTGAAGTCGCTCAGTTCTTGAACGCCGAAGGTAAAACACTGGAACAAATCGAATTGACACCAGAAAACTTAGTAGAAATGATTGCCATCATCGAAGACGGCACGATCTCTTCTAAGATTGCCAAGAAAGTCTTTGTCCACCTAGCTAAAAATGGTGGTGGCGCGCGTGAATACGTGGAAAAAGCAGGCTTGGTGCAAATCTCAGATCCAGATGTTCTGATTCCAATCATCCACCAAGTCTTTGCGGATAACGAAGCTGCCGTTGCCGACTTTAAGTCAGGCAAACGTAACGCAGACAAGGCCTTCACAGGATTCCTTATGAAGGCAACCAAAGGCCAAGCCAACCCACAAGTTGCCCTTAAACTCCTTGCACAGGAATTGGCGAAGTTGAAAGACAGTGAGTAATTTACTCTTTATACACTTTTTTCTACGTTTAAAACGAGAATGAGACAAGGGGAATGAATGAACAAATTTTTACGATTGCTATTTGTCTTAGTCATCATCGCTATGTTAGGCGCTTCTATACTACAAATTTTCTTTCCATCATACATGGGAAGTCACTCCGGGTATGGAATATCTGCTGGTTGGCAACGAGAAATTGGAATATGGAATTTAGCCGTATTGATTATTATTCTCGCTGTCAATATTAAATACGATTGGTTCTATCTACGAATCGCACTTCTTGCTCTCATTATTGGCGGAATTGGAATAGGAACAAATCACTTACTCAATTATATGGAGTATCACTCTCCTGTAAATGCTATCGGTGCTTTTGAAAATTACTTGCTGGCAATAGGATGGATTGTGGGATGGCTCATCGAGCGCCATTCCATAAAGAAGCTAAATGCTAGTAAATAACGCCTAGTATATCTTAGATGATTTTTAAAGGTTATTAAATAGTTTAATAATCATTCGAATGCAGAATTCTACCTTTTCAATCATATAGTTAGGAGACACATGAAAAAGTTTTACGCTCTTTTAATGACCTGTTTATTACTTGTTTTTCTATCCGTGCCTCAAATCGTTGATGCGGGTGTTGGACATTCCAGAAGTGGAGGGAGCAGCCGCAGTAGCTCCAGAAGTAGTAGCCGCTCAAGTGGAGGTGGAAGTCGTTCTGGCGGCTCATCCTACCACTACTACCGCTCTGGATACGGATCATCCTCTGACAGTTCTACTAGCTCTCCCTATCTAGGATTTATGTTCATATTAGTCGGAGGAATCATACTAGTTGTTATCGTCAAATCCTTGCAGAATAAGTCTGGAGATTCGAGTTCAACCTACACTAATAATGATTATCAAACGCTCCATCGTCGAGTTGAACACAACACGCTGGCCATTAGTCGTGTGAAATATGGGGATCCAAACTTTGACGCGGAAGCCTTCACATCTTGGGTTAAGGAAGTCTACCTTAAATTGCAGGTTGCCTGGACTGAGAAAAATTGGAACTCTGTCCGCGCTTTGGAAAGTACCAGTCTCTACTCTCAACATAGCACCCAACTCGAAGACCATATTCGTGCTAAAACAACCAATGTTTTAGAGAAAGTTTGTATCGAAAATGTTCGCATCAAGGAGTTTATTGAAAATCCTGACGGAAACGATACCTTAGTGGTGATTCTATCATCAATTTTACGAGACTATGTCATTGACGATGAGACTCGTCGTGTCATTGAAGGAGACCCTAAAAAAGATCTCTTCACCGTGTATCAATTGAACTTTATCCGTCAACACGGTAGCCAAACGCAAGCAGTCAATCCAGACGAAGTTGTGAGCGACCACTGTCCAAACTGTGGCGCCCCATTGAAAATCTCTGCAGTTAGCGAGTGCGACTACTGTGGTGCCAATCTCTCTCGCAGTCCAAACCAATGGGTACTCGATACCTATGATGTTGTGGATGAAGACGAGCTTTATAATTAGGAGGAATTATGGGATTTATACGTGCAGCCTTATCAGCAGGCTTAAATAGTTTTAATGATAGTAAATTCAAGGAAGCCATTGTCCTTCCAGATAATGTCTCTGGCGACGCTTTGGCCGTCAAGGGTCAATTACTCACAAAAGACCCAGATGGACGTTCTCGTCACAGCAATCAAAATACTGGACTTTTGTCAGATGGCAGTGTGGTTATCGTTCCCCAAGGTTATACCGCTGTTTTGGTAAACAATGGTACCTTCCTTGGTGAAGTCCTCGAAGCTGGTAGCCACGAATGGCAAGCTGGTGATAACGCCTGGCTCCTTGAAAAAGGTGGTTTAAAAGGCACTTGGGAAAACTTTAAAAACCGTTTCTCTTTTGGTGGACAAGTCATCACCCAACAAGAAATTATCTTTATCCGCATGCAACCCATCGCGGGCAATAAGTTCGGCACACAAAATGCGGTCGAATACTTCAGCGAACGTTACCAACAACTGCTCAACATCCGTTTCTATGGCTTGTTTGATGTAAAAATAGCAGATCCAGTCCTCTTCTACGTGAGCTCTGTTAGCCGTCAAATTACTGACGGACAGCCATTTACTCTCCAAGATGTAGCTCAAGGAACGCTCCGTCAAAATATCGCACCGAAAATCGCGATTGCCATTGCCAAATATACCAACGAAAACAAGGTTGATATCTATAGCCTCAATGCTAATCAAGATACCTTTAACGAACTCGCTAAACAAGAGGTCAACAAGGTTTGGACAGGTCTCTACGGGATTGAAGCAACTAACATCTTGCTTGAGGACCTCAGCTACGACCAAGAAAGTCTTGATATCGTTCGCAAGCTTGATAGCGAGCTCGTGGCAATGAAGTACAACACGATTGAAATCGAAGAACGCCGTGCTCGCAACGAAGCGCTTATTGCTGCAGCTGCAAACGAAGGAAATGGCAATGGGATGAACATGTTTATGGGCATGAATCTTGGCCAAACTCTGGGTGGTCAACTAAGCCAACAAGTCCAAAATCAAGCACCGGCTCAAAACACTGGACAAACTGCCAGCAAGAATTTTTACATCGAAGTCGATGGAAAATACGTCCTCGTTACTAAAGACGAAGATGGAAATATCGTACCAGTCAACTAATTAAGATCCTTTTGACATTTGAGTAATGTTGTCTTTTATGGTACAATAAAGAGTAAATTATTTTATTAAAGAGGTAAAAACATGATTGAAGCAAGTAAATTAAAGGCTGGTATGACCTTTGAAACAGCTGACGGAAAATTGATCCGCGTTTTGGAAGCTAGCCACCACAAACCAGGTAAAGGAAACACAATCATGCGTATGAAATTGCGTGATGTCCGTACTGGTTCTACATTTGACACAAGCTACCGTCCAGAGGAAAAATTTGAACAAGCCATCATCGAGACTGTCCCAGCTCAATACTTGTACAAAATGGATGACACAGCCTACTTCATGAATACAGAAACTTACGACCAATACGAAATTCCTGTAGTCAATGTTGAAAACGAATTGCTTTACATCCTTGAAAACTCTGATGTGAAGATTCAATTCTACGGAACTGAAGTGATTGGTGTTACCGTTCCTACTACTGTCGAATTGACAGTTGCAGAAACTCAACCATCTATCAAAGGTGCTACTGTTACAGGTTCTGGTAAACCAGCAACGATGGAAACTGGACTTGTCGTAAACGTTCCAGACTTCATCGAAGCAGGACAAAAACTCGTTATCAACACTGCAGAAGGAACTTACGTTTCTCGTGCCTAATCTCTAGAAAGAGGTCATTCTATGGGAATTGAAGAACAACTTGGCGAAATCGTTATCGCCCCACGTGTACTTGAAAAAATCATTGCTATTGCCACTGCAAAAGTAGAGGGTGTTCACTCTTTTTCAAACAAATCAGTATCTGACACCCTTTCAAAACTTTCTCTTGGCCGTGGTGTTTATCTAAAAAACGTGGACGAAGAACTCACAGCTGATATCTACCTCTACCTAGAGTACGGAGTAAAAGTTCCTAAGGTAGCGGTTGCTATCCAGAAAGCTGTTAAAGATGCCGTTCGTAATATGGCTGATGTAGAACTCGCTGCTATCAATATTCACGTTGCAGGTATCGTTCCAGATAAAACACCAAAACCAGAATTGAAAGATCTATTTGACGAGGACTTCCTCAATGACTAGTCCACTATTAGAATCTAGACGCCAACTCCGTAAATGCGCTTTTCAAGCTCTCATGAGCCTTGAATTCGGTACGGACGTCGAAACTGCTTGTCGTTTCGCCTATACTCATGATCGTGAAGATACGGATGTGCAACTTCCAGCCTTTTTGACAGAGCTAGTTTCTGGTGTTCAGGCTAAAAAGGAAGAACTAGACAAGCAAATCACACAGCATTTAAAAGCAGGTTGGACCATCGAGCGTTTAACACTCGTGGAGAGAAACCTCCTTCGCTTGGGAGTCTTTGAAATCACTTCATTTGACACCCCACAGTTGGTTGCTGTTAACGAAGCTATCGAGCTTGCAAAGGATTTCTCAGATCAAAAATCTGCCCGTTTTATCAACGGACTGCTCAGCCAGTTTGTAACAGAAGAACAGTAAATAGAAAAAGTGTTTGACAGCTATCAAACACTTTTTCCTTTGCCTCCCACTATCTAAAAAAATGATAATAGATATAATTGTAAACAAAAATCCAGATAGGTTTTGCATAAATGAGAAAATTGAAAAAACTATGGCACAAGATGGTGATTTTTAGGTTCTTTGTCCACCGATATACTAGAGCAAAGAAAAGGCCAACAAAACTATAAATAATCAAACTGATAGGATCTCGGTGAGTTAGGATCAAATGACTAAGTCCAAAGATAAGAGCAGATAGGATAACATCCAGATAGTACTTGGACTGGGGAAAGAAGGTATTCATAAAGTACCCTCTATGAATCAGTTCCTCTAATATAGGTCCGACGATTACTGTTAAACTAAAACTGAGAACAGTTGATAGAAAAGTTGGTTGCCCATTGGAGTATAGAATCGAAAGAAGGTCTTGAAAGATATACTTGTTATCAATTAGGTGATGAAACTGTAACTGAAAAGCATCCACCAATTGACGATCAAAATAAGTAGCCACTAGAGCAACTACAAGGTAAAAGAATCTTGACTTCTTTGAACCCTTTTTTTCAAAAATATAGAGCATCTCTTTCTTTTTGAGCCAGTAGATAAATAATAGCAAAAGAGCCATTACTTCAACTGTTAAAAAGATAGAATAGGCATCTATCCCCCATCCTAAAAACTTAGTTAGATGCATAATCCCTAACTCTGGTAGGTAAATCGATAGAAATACCAGTGATGTATAGACTCCCAAATGCCCTAGTTTTTTCATACTTACCCCTTTAAATTATTAGACTATTAAGGTATAATTCCGTTACCATAACCAGTCATTCTATTACGTATTGTACTCCATTCTGTCGCTAAACTATATGCATATGGCGAATCCCAATGTCTATCGTCAACTAACCAAATCATACCACCACCTGAAACTTGCTCTATGTCCTCAGATGAAAGAACTGTAAATGTTTCTGTACCTGTCCTATCAAGTAGCTCCTTAAAATAAATTTTTGTCAGCTTACATCTACAGTATATATCTTTTTTATCTATTTTATAGTCCATCTCCTCAACTGTCAATTTTTCATCCTAAATGGTAGCTCTACTCATTGAGAAATAAGAAATTGATAAAAGAGATTTCTCTATCTTCCCATCAAATTAGAAAAAGTGTTCGACAAATATCAAACACTTTTTTCTTTGTCTCCACTATCTAAAAATCAAATAATAGATATAAAATAAGAGCGACGGAGCATAGGGAATCGCATTATAGAAACTATGACAAACAATAGTAAATCGAAGACTACCCGTAACTCGATAAGTAACTGCAAACAGAAGACCAAGAATACTATAAATGATGAGACTGATGGGGTCACGATGGGATAGAACCAAGTGACTGAGCCCAAAGATGAAAGAAGACAAGATCACATCCAAATAAAACTCCGACTTCGGAAAGAAGGTATTCATAAAATAACCTCTATAGATTGTCTCCTCAACAACAGGTACAATCGAAACATTAAAGATTAAATATATAAGACTTGATAGAGTCGTTTCTTTTCCGTTTAAGTAAAGTTCTGAAAGAAGGTCTTGGAAAATAAAACTATGGTCAATCAATCGAATATTCTGCATTCTAAATCCATTTAAAAAAGAATAGATAAGGAAACAAGCTACCAAGAAAGCGAGATAGGACCAGCGCCAACCCTTTTTCTCGAAGATAAAGAGCATCTTCTTCTTTTTCAACCACAAAACGAATAAAAAGAAAATAAGCAACACTTCTCCAACTAGGAAGATTATATAGCTGTCCATTCCTAAACCGAAGGTCCTAGCTAGAGTTATAGCTCCTAATGGCGTTAAATAAATGTACAGGAACATTAAAATCATACAGATTCCTAAATGTATTGTCTTTTTCATTCTTTCTCTCCTAATGGTAAACTCTCTATTAGGGCTCTATAGAGGATAGACTATTGATTGTTTTTCTTATTTATCTATGGTCAATTATCAAAATAGCTAGAACACACAGTTCTAGCTTTTAAATTTTCTTAGTATTTTCTAAAGCGTTGGTAACGTTCTTCGATAAGTTGGTCGAGTGGTAGTTCTTTCAACCTATCTAGTTCTGCACACAATTCATTTTTAACGCAACCTAGCAGTTCTTTACTTGACAGCCCTGCTTCTGAGATTACCTTGTCTACGATTCCCATTTCTAGAAGTTCGTGTGAAGTAATTTTCATCAACTCCGCTGCTTCCATAGCACGACTTCCATCCTTCCAAAGGATGGAGGCAAAGCCTTCAGGGCTAAGTACGGCGTAGATTGAGTTTTCTAACATCCAGACACGATTAGCTACGGCTAGAGCTAGGGCCCCACCAGATCCACCTTCACCGATAATAATCGCGATGATTGGAACCTTGAGATCACTCATTTCCATCAGGTTTCGGGCAATTGCTTCCCCTTGTCCACGTTCCTCGGCTCCAACACCTGGGTAAGCACCCGCCGTATTGATAAAGGTCACAACTGGACGTCCAAACTTTTCTGCCTGTTTCATCAGGCGAAGAGCCTTACGATAGCCTTCTGGATGAGGTTGGCCGAAATTTCGTTTGAGGTTGTCATGAAGACTCTTCCCCTTTTGGATACCAACGACAGTTACTGCCTGTTCACCTAACCAACCAATTCCACCGATGACCGCACCATCATCGCGGAAAGAGCGATCTCCATGCAATTCGATAAACTCGTCAAAGATTCCATTGGCAAAATCAAGTGCAGTCAAGCGACTCTGCTCGCGTGCCTCTCTGACTATTTTTGCAATATTCATCCGCGACTTCCTCCATGCAATCTTACTAATTTAGCAATTGTTTCAGGCAATTCTCTCCGTTTGACAATTGCATCAACAAATCCATGCTCAAGCAGAAATTCTGCCTTTTGGAAGTCATCCGGCAAGGTCTCACGAACTGTATTTTCGATTACACGACGCCCAGCAAAACCAACCAAACTCTGTGGCTCCGCTAGGATAATATCCCCTTCCATAGCAAAAGAAGCGGTCACCCCACCTGTTGTCGGATCGGTTAAAATAGTTAGGTAAAAAAGTCCTGCCTTGGAATGACGTTGAACTGCCGCAGAAATCTTAGCCATCTGCATCAAGCTCATGATTCCTTCTTGCATACGGGCTCCACCAGAAGCTGTGAAGAGAACGACTGGCAAGTTTTCTACCGTTGCATACTCAAACAAGCGCGTGATTTTTTCACCCACAACGGTTCCCATAGAAGCCATGATAAAGTTTGAATCCATGATCCCAAGGGCAACTTTTTGTCCCTTGATGCTAGCTGTACCAGTCAGTACTGCTTCATCCAAACCTGTCTTTTCACGCATACTAGCTAGTTTTTTCTGGTAGCCAGGAAAGTTTAATGGATCTTGAGTTTCAATACCCGTAAACATCTCCACAAAGGTGTCAGAATCAATCGTCAAATCCAAGCGTTCCTGAGCTGAAATACGGAAAGTATAGCTACAATGGGGACAAATTCGTTCGCTCCCAAGATCCTTTTGGTAAATGGTGTGTTTACAACCAGGACACTGGGAGAAGAGTTCATCCGGAACCTCAGGCTTGGCTTGTGGTTTCTGCCTTACGGAACGGTTAGGATTGATCCGAATATACTTATCCTTTTTACTAAATAGAGCCATAACTCCCCCTTTTAGTTCTCATACTATTTGAAAGTCTATTCTTTTTCTTGGTATTTTGGCAAGAAAGTTTCCATCAAGAAGGAAGTATCGTAGTCACCAGCGATAACTCGGCGGTCTGAAATCAGATCCAACTGGAAGTCTGCATTGGTTTGCACTCCTTCAATATCAAGTTCATAAAGTGCCCGTTGCATCTTCATTAAGGCATCAAAACGATTCTCCCCATGAACAATGATTTTGGCAATCATACTATCATAGTAAGGAGGAATGGTATAACCTGGATAGACTGCAGAGTCTACACGCAATCCAACTCCTCCACTTGGAAGGTAGAGGTTGGTAATTTTACCTGGGCTTGGAGCAAAGTTAAATGCTGGATTTTCCGCATTGATCCGGCACTCGATAGCATGACCTCGTAGGACGATATCTTCTTGTTTGAAAGGTAAAGGTTGACCGGCAGCAATGCGAATCTGCTCTTTCACGATATCAACACCTGAAACAAACTCTGTGACTGGGTGTTCAACTTGCACACGAGTATTCATTTCCATGAAGTAGAAATTGCCACTCGCTTCATCGAGAAGAAATTCAATCGTCCCTGCATTTTCATAGCCAACAGACTCTGCTGCACGAACGGCTGCAGCACCAATTTCATGACGAAGGGTTTTGCCAATTGCAATGGATGGGCTTTCTTCTAAGACCTTTTGGTTATTCCGTTGGAGTGAACAGTCCCGTTCACCAAGATGGACAACATGACCCTCTTGGTCCGCAAGAATCTGAACTTCGATATGACGAGCTGGATAAATCACACGCTCAAGATACATAGCGCCATTTCCAAAATTGGCCTTGGCTTCACTGGATGCTGTTTCAAAGGCTGCGACCAAGTCTTCTGCCTTTTCAACCTTACGAATCCCTTTTCCACCACCACCTGCCGATGCCTTAAGCATGACTGGATAGCCAATTTTTTCTGCAACTGCAAGCGCCTCTTCAGCCGTGTGAACTTCACCATCAGATCCTGGGATAACTGGAACTCCAGCCTTGATCATTTGCTCACGCGCATTGATCTTATCTCCCATGGTATCCATTACTGCCCCAGAAGGACCGATGAACTTAATCCCCACTTCATCACACATCGTGGCAAACTTGGAGTTTTCGCTAAGAAAACCAAAACCTGGGTGGATGGCTTCTGCTTCAGTCAAGACTGCAGCAGATAAAATAGCGTTGATATTGAGATAAGACTCAGTCGCCTTACCAGGTCCGATACAGATAGCTTCATCTGCTAGGAGTGTGTGAAGAGCTTCTTTATCAGCAGTTGAATAAACTGCTACAGTTGCAATGCCCAATTCACGCGCAGCTCGAATAATGCGAACCGCAATCTCACCACGGTTGGCAATCAAAATTTTACGAAACATGGAGAACCTCCTTAGTTTCCAATTGCAAAGGTAAGAGTACCACTCGCTGCAAGCTTACCATCTACTTCAGCCTTTGCTTCAACCACGGCAATCGTACCACGACGTTTGACAAAAGTAGCCGTCATGACTAATTGATCACCTGGTACAACTTGCTTCTTGAACTTAACCTTGTCCATGCCAGCATAGAAGACCAGTTTCCCTTTATTTTCAGGTTTGGACAATTCCAAGACACCAGCAGTCTGAGCCAAGGCCTCCATGATAAGAACACCTGGCATGACTGGGTATTGAGGAAAATGACCATTAAAGAAAGGTTCGTTGATGGTCACATTTTTAATGGCAACAATGGTATCCTCGCTCACTTCCAAGACACGATCCACTAGGAGCATGGGGTAGCGATGGGGTAGAGCTTCTTTGATTCCTTGAATATCGATCATTTGATACGTACCAATCCTTTACCGAACTCAACCATTTCTTCATTTGAAACGAGAATTTCTGTCACCACACCATCTTTAGGTGCAGGGATTTCATTCATGACTTTCATGGCTTCGATGATCACCAAAGTCTGACCTTTTTTAACACTGTCTCCAACTGTGACAAAGGCAGGTTTATCTGGTCCAGCAGCCAAGTAAGCCACCCCTACAAGTGGGCTTTCAACAACATCACCCTCTGGAGCAACAGTCGTTTCAGCCAGTGCTGGAGATTCTTCCACTGCACTCTCTACTGGAGTTGAAGGGGCAGAAACTACTGGACTTGCAGCTACTGCAGCTGGCACTGGAGCAACTTGAGCTGGTGCTTCAGAAGCCATTCTTGCTTCATTCTTACTAAACTGCAATTCGTCCGTTCCGTTTTTATAAGAAAATTCTCTCAAACTTGATTGGTCAAATTGAGCCATCAAGTCCTTGATTTCATTTAAATTCATAATTATTTATTCTCCCAACGTTTGAAAGCAAGAACCGCATTGTGTCCACCAAAACCAAAAGTGTTTGAAATAGCATAAGGGATTTCTTGCTCCAAGCCTTGTCCATAAACGACATTCGCTTCGATATAGTCTGATAACTCACTTGTTCCAGCTGTCATTGGTACATAGTTATGACGCATGGCTTCAATAGTAGCGATGGCTTCCACTGCCCCTGCAGCACCAAGCAAGTGTCCTGTAAAGGACTTGGTTGAAGATACAGGTACTTCTTTACCAAGGACAGCTACGATCGCACCACTTTCTCCTTTTTCATTAGCAGGAGTTGAAGTTCCGTGGGCATTGACATAAGCCACTTGCTCTGGAGAAATTTCTGCTTCTTCCAAAGCCAACTTCATAGCCTTAATCGCACCTTGACCTTCTGGATGAGGTGAAGTCATATGGTAAGCATCACAGGTATTACCATAGCCAACTACTTCAGCCAAGATGGTCGCCCCACGTTTTTCAGCATGTTCAAGGCTTTCAAGAACCAACATTCCTGAACCTTCTCCCATCACAAATCCGTTACGATCTTTGTCAAATGGGATAGAAGCTCGAGTTGGATCTTCTGTAGTTGATAGGGCGGTCAAAGCTTGGAAACCAGCGATAGCAAAAGGAGTGATAGATGATTCTGATCCACCAACTAACATGACATCTTGGAAACCAAACTTGATAGAACGGAAGGCATCTCCGATGGCATCATTTGATGAGGCGCATGCTGTATTGATTGATTTACAGATACCGTTTGCTCCGAAGCGCATGGCAACATTTCCTGAAGCCATATTTGGCAAGGCTTTTGGAAGTGTCATTGGTTTAACGCGTTTTGGACCTTTTTCATGAAGACGGATAACCTGATCTTCGATTTCTTTAATTCCCCCAATACCAGAAGCCACGATGACACCAAAGCGATCCTTATCGATTGCTTCTACATCAAGATTTGCATTTGTCACCGCTTCTTGAGCCGCATACAAGGCATACAAAGAATAGTTGTCAAAACGGTTGGTATCTTTTTTGACAAAGTATTTATCAAATGGGAAATCTTGAACTTCTGCCGCATTGTGCACAGCAAATTCGCTGTGGTCAAACTTAGTGATTTCTCCAATTCCAATCTTCCCAGTTTGCAAACTGTTCCAAAATTCTTCTGGAGTATTTCCGATAGGAGAGGTCAATCCGTAACCTGTTACTACAACTCGATTTAGTTTCATCTGTCTTACCTATATCTTTCCTTATTTTTTACATGCTAAGTCCGCCATCAACAGCGAGAACTTGTCCAGTCAAATAATCCTGTCCAGCCAGGAACACTGTAGCATCTGCGATATGTTCTGCTTGACCGAAATGTTTCATTGGGATTTGGGCCAATGTCGCTTCCTTGACCTTATCAGACAAAACAGCAGTCATATCTGACTCGATCATCCCTGGTGCAAGAGCATTTACGCGTACGTTGCGATTGGCAACTTCACGTGCAACTGACTTGGTAAAACCAATCAAGCCTGCTTTAGAAGCTGCATAGTTGGCTTGTCCGATATTTCCCATCAAACCGACCACACTCGACATGTTGATAATCGCACCTTCACGTGCCTTGATCATCTGTTTCAAGACTGCTTGCGTCATGTTGAAGGTACCTGTCAAGTTGATTTTAATCACTTTTTCAAAGTCTTCTTCGGTCATCTTGAGCATAAGCGTATCTTGAGTGATCCCAGCATTGTTGACCAAGACATCGACAGAACCGAGTTCCGCAATCGCTTGATCTACCATACGCTTGGCATCTGCAAAGTCTGAAACATCACCTGATATCGGTACTACTTTGACGCCGTAGTTTGAAAACTCAGCCAGCAATTCTTCTGAGATTGCTCCGCGACTATTCAAAACTACATTAGCGCCTAGTTGGGCAAATTTGTGAGCAATGGCAAGTCCGATACCACGGCTTGAACCTGTTACAAAGACATTTTTGTTTGTAAGTTGCATTCTATCTCTCCTATTTCCTGTTGTATTTTGTGGGAGAAGGGATCATTAGTTTTCTAACAAAGCATCCAAGCTTGCTTGGTCTTCAACGTTAGCTAGCTTAGCTGTTTTATCGATTTTTTTGACAAAGCCTGATAGGACCTTACCAGGACCAATTTCAATAAAGTTGGTTACCCCAGCATCCTGCATCACAGCAATACTTTCATAAAAACGAACAGGTTCTTTGACCTGACGCGTCAAAAGCTCTTGGATTCGACCTTTTTCCATAACAGCAGCTTCCGTATTGCCAACTAGTGGGCAAGTGAAATCAGCGAAACTCACTCCCTCAAGAGCTTCAGCTAGTTGCTGACTAGCTGGCTCTAAAAGTGCTGTATGGAAGGGACCAGATACATTTAAAGGAATCAATCGTTTTGCTCCTGCTTCCTGCAAGAGTTCAACTGCGCGGTCAACCGCAGCCACCTCGCCACCGATAACGATTTGGCTTGGGGTGTTGTAGTTAGCTGGAGTCACTACTCCAACTTTAGAGGCTGTTTCACAAGCTTCCTCAATCACTTCAACTGGAGTATTGAGAACCGCAACCATCTTCCCAGAGCCTGCAGGTGCAGCCTCTTCCATATAAGCACCGCGCTTAGCAACCAAGGCAACTGCATCCTCAAAGTCCAAGGCCCCACTTGCTACAAGAGCAGAATATTCCCCAAGAGACAATCCTGCTACCATATCTGGCTGATAACCCTTTTCTTTCAATAGTCGGTAAATAGCAACCGAAGTCGCTAAAATAGCTGGCTGCGTATAGCGAGTCTGGTTTAACTTGGTTTCTTCCTTATCAATCAAGTCACGAAGATCATAACCCAAAACCTGACTGGCTTGGTCAATTGTTTCCTTGACGATAGGATAGCGATCATAGAGATCACGCCCCATTCCTAGATACTGAGCACCTTGACCTGCAAATAGAAAGGCTGTTTTAGTCATTTCTTACAACTCCTGCCCAACGAGAGGCTTCTTCTTGAATTTTTTTGGCTGCGCCATAGTATAGATCTTTTAGGATTTCTTCGACAGTTTCCTCTTTAGAAACCAAACCAGCGATCTGACCTGCCATGACAGATCCACCTTCTACATCTCCATGAACAACGGCTTTAGCAAGAGCACCAGCTCCCATTTGTTCAAAGATTTCTAAATCTGGATTTTCTTGTTTAAAGGCATCTTTTTCAGCCTGCTCAAAGTCACGTGTCAATTGGTTTTTAATGGCACGAACAGCATGTCCAAAGTGTTGAGCTGAAATAGTCGTATCAATATCACGCGCTTTTAAGATTTTTTCCTTGTATTTTGGATGGGCGTTAGATTCCTTAGCTACTACGAAACGCGTACCAACCTGAACAGCCTCAGCTCCAAGCATAAAGCCTGCAGCGACACCTTCACCGTCCGCAATTCCTCCAGCTGCGATAACTGGAATTGAAACAGCTGCAGCAACTTGGCGAACCAAGGTCATCGTCGTCAATTTACCAATATGCCCACCGGCTTCCATTCCCTCTGCAATAACCGCATCTGCACCAATTTTTTCCATGCGTTTTGCCAAAGCAACACTTGGAACAACGGGAATAACTGTAATTCCTGCATCATGGAAACGAGTCATGTATTTACTTGGATTTCCTGCACCAGTTGTAACAACCTTGACCCCTTCTTCAATCACGAGATCAACGATGTCTTCTACAAAAGGTGACAAGAGCATGATGTTGACACCAAAAGGTTTGTCCGTAAGTGATTTGATTTTATCGATATTAGCCTTTACGACCTCTTTAGGTGCATTCCCACCACCGATAATCCCTAGACCACCAGCTTTTGATACTGCACCAGCCAAGTCACCATCAGCAACCCAGGCCATTCCTCCTTGAAAAATAGGATAATCAATGTTCAATAATTCTGTAATACGTGTTTTCATAGTGCCTCCATCATTCCTTGCTTACGTAATAGTTCGACGAGTTTATCATTTGAGTTTCAAACTATTACCTAAACAAGAGGGAGTGGGTTTCCCCTACTCCTTCTAGTAATATGTTAATTATTTTGTTTGCTCTTCAACGTAGGCAACCAAGTCACCAACTGTTTTCAAGTTATCTTCTGCTTCGATTTGGATATCGAAAGCATCTTCGATTTCAGAGATTACTTGGAACAAGTCCAATGAATCTGCATCCAAATCATCAAAAGTAGATTCAAGTGTTACTTCTGATGCGTCTTTCCCAAGTTCTTCAACGATAATTTCTTGTACTTTTTCAAATACTGCCATGATAGGACTCCTTTAAAATATAAAAAATTTATAACTATGTGTTTACCACATGATTACCTAGATTGTAAGAATGAGTGTGCCCCATGTCAAACCTCCACCGAAGCCTGATAGGAGAATCGTCTGGCTACCATCTAAACGAATCTTGCCATTCTCCACACACTCTGAGAGTAAAATCGGGATACTTGCTGCACTGGTATTTCCATACTCAATCATATTGGCAGGAAGTTTGTCTCGGTCTACACCAATCTTCTTAGCCATCTTATCCAAAATGCGGATATTTGCCTGATGAAGCAAGAGATAATCCAATTCCGATGCTGCGATTGGACCATTTTCAATGGTTTCTTTGATCGATCTAGCAACATCACGATTTGCAAAATCAAAAACTGCTCGTCCATCCATCTTCAAAAAAGCAGGAACTGCTTCTTGATCTGAGAAAGGAGAAGCCAAAGCCGTTTGACCATAGGTCAAACACTCGCTCCGAGAGCCATCTGTATAGAGACTTTCCACAAGGAAGTGACGTGTTTCGCTCGCTTCCAAGAGAACCCCACCAGCACCATCCCCAAAGAGAACAGCTGTTGAACGATCTGACCAGTCAACTGCCTTGGATAAGGTCTCTGCCCCGATAACAATCCCTTTTTTGAACTGTCCAGAACTTAAAAACTTTTCTGCAGTTGAGAGAGCGAATACAAAGCCACTACAAGCTGCTGTCAGATCAAAGGCGAAAGCTCTATGCGCTCCGATATTTGCCTGAACTCGAGCTGCTGTGGAAGGCATCATCGAGTCTGGAGTAATCGTCGCTACAATAATAAAATCAATCTGATCCGCTGTTAAGCTCCCTTTAGCCAACAAGCTCTTAGCTACTTCTGTCGCCAAATCACTTGTAGACTCTGTTTTTGAGATATGTCTCTGTTTAATTCCTGTCCGACTTGAAATCCACTCATCGCTTGTGTCCATTATTTGGGCTAAGTCATGATTAGTGACCACTTGCTCTGGAACATAATGAGCAACCTGGCTTATCTTTGCAAAAGCCATTATTTCAAATCCTCCAAAAATTGATAAAGATTGATTAATCCTCTACCCATAACTTCTATTTCCTCAGGACTCATGCCATCGATGATTTTTTCGACCATTGCCTTGTGGAATCGTTTATGAAGGCGGTGAACCAAACGACCTTGCTTTGTCAAATGCAGATAGACCACTCGACGGTCTTGGTCAGAACGAATACGCTCAATATAACCTTTTCTCTCCAGGTTATTCAAACTCGTCGTCACTGTTCCAAGAGTTACCATCAGTTCTTTGGAAACCTTACTTGGCGTTGCCTCCGGGAACTTCCCAATCACATCGATCGTGTGCATTTCTTTGATGGAGATGTCTTTGAATCGACTACCTCGTAAGCTAACCTCCTCAATCACAAGGACGTTATTAAAAATAGATGTTAGATAATCATTTACTTGTTGGTAGTCCAAATCGTTTCCCTCCCCCTCAAAAAACTTTTACAATCAAAACATTTGATAAAAGAAGTATAACAAACTTCAAAAAATTGTGCAAGTATTTTTTCACATTCCTGTAAATTTTGGTCTTCTTCTTTCAGAATGCGCTCGAACCCCTTCTTTGAAATCTTCAGTTAGAGATAACGATTCTTGTAGTTTCAATTCTAATTCGGCATAATTCTGCCAATCCTTGAATTGACTTTCCCAAACTAACTTTTTAATCGCTGCGTATGAGTTTGCTGAACCTCTTCTTAATTTTTTCAGAACCTGTTCTCTTGTTTTTTCTAATTTGTCAACTTCACAAACACGGTATACCACGCCCCATTCTAGCGCTTTTTCAGCAGTCAAAGCTTCACCTGTCATGGCAAGTTGTGCAGCCCGTGTTACCCCGATACTACGACTCAAGAGATGAATCCCACCAGCGTCTGGCGCCAATCCAACTCCGACAAAGGCTTGAATGAATTTTGCCTTGTCAGTCGCTAAACAGAAATCAACTGCTACTGCCATATTTGCTGCAGCACCAGCAACCGCTCCATCTACCTCCATCAAAACAGGTTTTGGAATTTGCTTGATTTTAAAAGAAATTGTATTGACTAATTCTGCAATCTTATTCAAAGAAGGGATATCATCTTCGTCTACTGCTCGTTTCATCTCAACCAAGTCTCCCCCAACTGAAAAAACCTTCCCATTAGCATTAATCAAGATGAACTGCACAGCTTGATCCTGCTCTGCTAGAGTCAAAGCTTCTAAAATCTCCTCACACATTGGGATATGGAAACCATTTGCCACTTCGGGACGATTCAAAGTAATGATAGCCAGATCATCTACGATCTGATATAAGATATGATTCATAGCTTCTCCTTTTCTTTTATAAGGCAATAAAATTGTTTTATTATCAAAGTATACCTTTTTTTGGATAAAGAGGCAAGGAAAAACTAAAGGAAAGTGTCTCAGCTGATTATTTACCCATCATTTATGAGTGTGAGTAAAATTTGACACTCTTACTTTTAAATCGTTATCGCTTTTCAGAATAAGTTAGTGTTTTCTTCTATTATAATAGGAAGTTATTTTCTTCATTGAAAAATGCCCCTCTTTCTGCTATAATCGTATAAAATACTTACTTGAGGAGTCCTTATGAAGGTTGTAAAATTTGGCGGAAGCTCGCTTGCCTCTGCTGGTCAGTTAGAAAAAGTCTTAAATATCGTTAAAAGTGATAAAGAACGCCGTTTTGTAGTCGTTTCTGCACCCGGCAAACGCAATGCTGAAGATACCAAGGTAACTGATGCCTTGATCAAATACTATCGTGACTATGTGGCTGGAAATGACATCAGTGCTAGCCAAAGCTGGATCATTGACCGTTATGCCGCTATGGTTAGTGAACTTGGGTTAAAACCTGCTGTTTTAGAAAAAATCTCTAAAAGCATTCGGGCCTTGGCAACTCTTCCTATAGAGGACAATGAATTTCTCTATGATACCTTCCTAGCGGCTGGAGAAAATAACAATGCCAAACTCATTGCAGCCTACTTTAACCAAAACGGTATCGATGCACGCTATGTTCACCCAAGAGAAGCTGGAATTGTTGTCACAAGTGAACCAGGAAACGCACGCATCATTCCATCTAGTTATGACAAGATTGAAGGCTTGGCTGATAGCAACGAAGTCCTTGTCATCCCTGGTTTCTTTGGTGTGACTAAGGAAAATCAAATCTGTACTTTTTCACGTGGAGGCTCAGATATTACAGGTTCTATCATTGCAGCAGGTGTTAAGGCTGATCTCTATGAGAACTTTACAGACGTAGATGGTATCTTTGCTGCCCATCCTGGTATTATCCACCAACCACACTCCATTCCTGAATTAACCTACCGTGAAATGCGTGAGTTGGCTTACGCTGGATTTTCAGTTCTTCATGACGAAGCCCTTCTTCCTGCCTACCGAGGAAAAATTCCTCTTGTCATCAAGAATACCAACAACCCTGACCACCCAGGAACACGCATTGTTTTAGAACACAGTAGTGATAAATTCCCAGTAGTAGGGATTGCAGGTGACTCAGGATTCGTCAGCATCAACATGTCAAAATACCTCATGAACCGTGAAGTCGGGTTTGGTCGCAAGGTTCTGCAAATCCTTGAGGATCTCAATATCGGTTGGGAACACATGCCTACAGGTATCGACGATCTTTCAATCATCCTCCGCTCCCGCGAATTGACTCCTATCAAAGAAGAAGAAATTCTACGTCAACTCGTTCAAAAGGCTGAGGTGGACCATGCTGAAATCGAACATGACCTTTCCATCATTATGATTGTTGGAGAAAAGATGAAGAGTCATATCGGGGTAACTGCTACTGCAACACGGGCTTTGTCTGAGAATAAAATCAACATCCAGATGATGTCACAAGGTTCAAGCGAAGTTTCCATCATGTTTGTTGTCAATAAAGAGCAAGAGAAGGCCGCTATCAAGGCTCTCTATCATGCCTTTTTCGATGAAAGTAAGGAAGACTAATCATGGCCCAATCACTCAATCAAGTCATTGACCTCCAAACTACTGGGACATCTTACCTCTCTATCTCTGGAAAAGTTGGAAAATTTCTAGTTGGGGATCAAGCCTTAGAGTTTTATCCTGATGTCAATGTCGAACAATATATCCAAATCCCCTGGTCCAGCATTCAGCAAATCGGAGCCAACGTAAGTGGTCGCAAGATCAGCCGCCACTTTGAAGTCTTCACTGATCAAGGAAAATTTCTCTTTGCTTCAAAAGACTCTGGAGCTATCCTCAAAATCGCTCGGGAAAAATTAGGAAACGACAAGGTCGTGAAACTTCCGACTCTACTCCAGACCATTGGACAAAAACTTAAAAATCTATTTGCAAAAAAGTAGAAACTTTAGTATAATCATAGCAACGGATAAGTAGGTTATCCTCTTCTTTCAGAAAGTCTGCGGGTGTTGCGAGCAGATAGGAGGGATAGGTGAAATTCTACCGTTGTTCACAATTAAATACAGAATCAAGTGCACACCTGTGAAGTTGGATGGAACCGTGGCCCTGCCACTCCAACACTTTGTCAGGTGTGCTTTTTTTCATAAAGGAGTTCTTATGTTAGATATTAAACGTATTCGTACAGATTTTGATGCTGTCGCTGAAAAATTAGCTACACGTGGTGTAGATGCTGCTATCTTAAATGAGATGAAAGAAATCGATGCTAAACGTCGTGACATCTTGGTCAAGGTTGAAACTTTAAAAGCAGAACGTAACACAGTTTCAGCTGAGATTGCCCAAGCTAAGCGCAACAAGGAAAATGCCGATGACAAGATTGCTGCGATGCAAACCCTATCTGCTGAAGTCAAAGCCTTGGATGCTGAATTGGCGGACATCGATGCTAAATTAACAGAATTTACCACTACTCTTCCAAACATCCCTGCCGACAGCGTTCCTGTTGGAGCTGATGAAGATGACAATGTGGAAGTCCGTCGTTGGGGGACTCCACGTGAGTTTGACTTCGAGCCAAAAGCTCACTGGGATCTTGGTGAAGACCTTGGTATCCTTGACTGGGAACGTGGCGGTAAGGTAACAGGAGCTCGTTTCCTCTTCTATAAAGGACTTGGGGCTCGTTTGGAACGTGCTATCTACAATTTCATGTTGGATGAGCATGGTAAAGAAGGCTATACGGAAGTTATCACACCTTACATGGTTAACCATGATTCTATGTTTGGTACCGGAAATTATCCAAAATTTAAGGATGATACTTTTGAATTGAAAGACACTAGTTATGTCCTCATCCCTACAGCTGAAGTTCCTCTTACAAACTACTACCGTGATGAAATCCTTGACGGTAAAGATCTACCAATCTACTTTACCGCTATGAGTCCATCATTCCGTTCTGAAGCTGGTTCTGCTGGTCGTGATACACGTGGCTTGATTCGTCTACACCAATTCCACAAGGTTGAAATGGTCAAATTTGCCAAACCAGAAGAATCATACGAAGAATTGGAAAAAATGACAGCAAACGCTGAAAATATTCTTCAAAAACTCAACCTTCCATACCGTGTCGTTGCGCTCTCTACTGGAGATATGGGCTTCTCAGCTGCCAAGACTTATGACTTGGAAGTTTGGATTCCCGCCCAAAATACCTATCGTGAAATCTCAAGTTGTTCAAATACAGAAGATTTCCAAGCCCGTCGTGCCCAAATCCGTTACCGTGATGAAGCCGATGGCAAGGTGAAACTCCTTCACACCTTGAACGGTTCTGGACTTGCAGTTGGACGTACAGTGGCTGCCATTCTTGAAAACTATCAAAATGAAGATGGTTCTGTAACCATTCCAGAAGCACTTCGTCCATATATGGGTGGAGCTGAAGTTATCAAACCATAAAAAAAGGCCTAGCTATTTCTAGCTAGACCTTTTTTCGTAACCAAATCAGATAAGCACCCAATACAAAGAATAAAATAGTGAGGCATATAACAGTTTCAGCAAACACCAGATAATCCAGAAATGGAAGTTTCAAGATCCCCTGAGCCATCTTGAGCGAAGTAGCTGTGATAATGGTTGGGAAGGTGAGGGCTGAGAAGGCTGGTTGAAAGCCTTGTTTTAAAATATGGGGCAGGCGAGTTAAAACAAAGAAAAAGAAGGACTGAGATGCCAAAATCATGACAATCAAGAGCCAAGTCGGTAGGCCTGCTCCTCCAACTCGAACTAGAGAAGCTAAGAGTAGGGAAAAGGGAGCACAGTAGATTCCTTCCTGTCCAAGCAAGGCCACTGGGAGTGGATCTTTCTTTAAATCGCTATAAATAAGCGGATAGAGATAGAAGGTCAAGACAAAACCAAAACTCAAGGTCGCATAGGCAATTTCAATGATGCCGACAAGGGGATAGGTCAAGGCTGCTACTGCTATCCCCACATAGAGCACCGTCCAGCTAGGAGTCGCATTGACCCTCCGACCCGGACAGGCAAATTTGATGGTAAAAGTAGCAATCAAAACCAAATCCAAGAGAAATGAAAACCACCAGATCCCTTGTGCTACCAAAGGAAGAGCAGGGAATACGCGAAAGACATAGGTCGACAAAATCATCCCAGCCATAGGAAAAGTGGCCATCCCAGATAAAAGAGGGGGCTTGGTCAATTCTTTCCTGGTTTCTTCCCAATTAAAAAGATGAAGAATCAGAAAGAAAAGCCACAAAACTAATCCAGTCAGACTAAATAAATGCGACAGAACTGGCCAAGTATCTGCAATCAGATTTCCTGCACCTGCTAAACCTAATAAACAGCCAGAGAATACTAAGGGGAGCTTTTTCATCCGAGCCTCCAATAATCATGTTATTATTAGTATAGCATAAAAGCGCTTAAAATAGCATAGAAAAATGAAAACTGGATTGCTCAGTCTTCATTTTTTCTTTCTGATTCGAACTAGGCATAAGGTTGTAATTCTGGATTAATAGGCGTATTAGCTAGGTTGTTGGCATAGTTGCAAAGACTTGCAAGACTAACACCGAGAACCACATCCAAGGCATTTTGTTGCGTGTAGCCAGCTTGCAAAAATTCACTAAGCGCTTCATCGCCTACACGACCCTTGGTATTGATGACTGCCAAGGTAAACTTGGCCAGAGTATCTAGCTTAGGATCTGACTCGATTGGAGTGCGATTGCGAAGAGCTTGAAGAAGATCATCATTCATCTGGATTTGTTTGATCGAAAAGGCGGTGTGACCTGCGACACAGAAAGCACAACCATTGGTTACGGCTGCCGTGATTTGCACTACTTCACGCTCTACTGGTGTTAAGCTATTGCGACGGTTGATGGCTCCGACAGTTCGGTAGGCTTCAAGCGCGGTAGGAGCGTTAGCCAAGAGACCGATTAGGTTGGGAATATAGCCATTGTTATCTTTTTGTACTGTTTCAAGAACTTCTTTCACTTCTGCTGGTGCTGATTCTACTGTGTGGATGGTAAATGTTGTCATAAGAAACCTCTTTTCATTTTATTGTCATTTAGTCTATCATAGAATTTCCCCCTTGGATAATATATATTTTCAATCGCCTTGATAGGAAATGTCTATGAAATGAAAAAATCACACTAAAAGTGTGATTGGGTTAGTGTTTAAAATACTTTTTAGTCTCAGCAATGACGACTGGCGACAAGACTAAGAGGGCAATCAAGTTTGGTAAAGCCATCAAGGCATTGACGATATCTGCGATAATCCAAACCATATCCAACTCGATAAATCCTCCCAACAAGACCATGACTACAAAGACTACACGGTAAAGCCAGATAAAACGAACACCGAAGAGAAACTCAAAACAGCGCTCTCCGTAATAGTTCCATCCTAGAATCGTCGTAAAGGCAAAGAGTACAAGGAAGATGGTCAAGAGGGCAGGTCCAAAATATGAAAAAACTGTTGAAAAGGCTGACTGGGTCAAGGCAACCCCATTCAAATCACCACTCCAAACCCCAGTTACCAAGATTGTTAAACCAGTCAACGTACAGATAATGAGGGTATCAATAAAGGTTCCTGTCATGGAAATCAAGCCTTGCTCGACAGGCTCATTTGTCTTAGCTGCAGCCGCTGCAATGGGAGCAGAACCAAGACCAGATTCGTTAGAGAAGACTCCCCGCGCCACACCATTTTGGATAGCCATCCGAATACTGGCACCTGCAAAACCACCTACCGCAGCAGTTGGACTAAAGGCTGAAGTAAAGATGAGGGCAAGTGTGGCTGGGATTTTCTCGATATTAAAGAGAATAACTGTAAGAGTCCCTAAAATATAGACAATAGCCATAAAAGGAACCACTGCTGTCGAAACTTTTGATATGGATTTGAGGCCACCAAAGACGGCAATCCCTACAAAAATGGATAAAATCAGAGCTGTGATAGCTGGATCAACTTGGGCTGTATTTTGAATGGATTCTGTAATCGAATTGACTTGGGTAAAGGTACCAATCCCTAGAAGGGCTACCAATACACCCGCTAGGGCAAAGAAGATAGCAAGTGGACGCCACTTTTCTCCCATCCCCAAAAGGATGTAATGCATGGGTCCTCCAGCTACAGCTCCATTTGCATCCTTTGTGCGATATTTGATAGCTAGCAAGCCTTCGGCATACTTGGTCGCCATTCCAAAAAAGGCTGCCATCCACATCCAAAAGAGAGCCCCTGGTCCTCCAACCTTAATGGCTGTCGCGACTCCGATGATATTTCCCGTACCAACGGTGGCTGCTAGAGCCGTACAGAGAGCAGCAAAGCTCGACACATCGCCGTGCCCCTTGTCCTTGGTAAAGATCAACTGAAAGGCCTTAGGGAGACGAGTAACCTGCAAAAGGCCCAGTCGGATGGTCAAATAGATACCCGTTCCGACCAATAAGATCAAGAGGGGAGGCCCCCAAGCAAAAGCATCAAGCGCTTTAAGCAATTCTAACATGTCCTTCTCCTATCGTTCAACCCCAAAAGAAAGAGCACATGCAAGATACATGTACTCTGGAATGCTTAGATAAATGCCAAAAAGCGGTCTATCCTAGCTCTGTCCTTTTACCTGAGAGTTTGAGCAGTTACCTGCCTTGCCCCTTCGGTGCCTTTACGGTCTCTCCAGAGTTCCGTCCATTTACAGTCATGGAAAACAAACCTTTCTCCACTTCTATTAAACTTCATTCGGTGTTGGTATTTAATTTTTTATTATTTTACAAGAAAAGTTAGCCCTTGTCAATATATTCTATGAAATTTTTTGACTTTTCACTTCTTTTTTCAGAAAGAGTGAATCCTTCTTCTCTCTATCCTTTAAAGGTTACAATGGTGGCGCCACTGCCTCCAGCATTTTGTGGAGCATAGCCGAAACTCTTGACATGCTTGTTTCTTTGCAGGTATTTGGTGACGCCCTCACGGATGACTCCCGTACCGATACCGTGGATGATGTCGACTTGCGCCATGTTATTGAGCAGGGCTTGGTCGATAAAGGCGTCCAGCTCATTCATGGCCTCTTCGTACCGTTTGCCACGAAGATCCAGTCTGGCTTGTGGGCCACGACCAGATGCACGTTTCACGACATTGACTTGTTTTTTCTTGACTGGGGCTTCTTGCTGGGCCTGAACAAGGTCAAATTCTTTCTCTTCCAAGGTCATCTTGATCAAACCAACTTGGGCTTCCCAACGGCCGTCCTTAAGTTGATTGGTCAAGGTTCCACGTTGTCCATAACTGAGGACCACAATATCATCCCCCACCTTCGGAGCTCGTTTTTTCTTGGCCTTTTGAAGGACCTTGTTTTTAGACAAGTCGACTTTTTCAGGAGCCAGTTTTTTCAGCTCAGCCTTGGCTTCAATGATTTCGTGGGGTTTGAGTTGAGACTTACTGTGAAGATTCTTGAGAATCTGGTCACTCTCATTTAGAGCGAGTTCCACAATTTCAGCAGCTTGTTCACGCGCCTTGTTGAGCTCAGTTTCCTTCTCGCGATTGAGTTCGTTGTAAAGTTTTTTGAGTGCTCGGTTCATCTTGAGGTTTTCTTGCTCCACCTCACGGATATTGTCCAAGCGTTTGCGACTTTCAAGCGTTTGCTCTTCTAATTGCTCAATGATACGGTTGACATCATTATCTTGATTGACCTGCTGGCTGGCATCTCCTACGATGACATCTGACAAGCCCAGACGTTTTGCAATTTCAAAGGCATTGCTTCGACCAGGAACTCCCTGCATAAAGCGATAGGTCGGACGCAGGCTGGCTGTATCAAACTCCATACTGGCATTTTGCACAAAGGCTGTTTCGATACCGTAGGCCTTGAGCTCTGGATAGTGGGTCGTCGCCATAGTCTTGACCTGACGCAGACGAAGATCCTCCAGAATAGCCATAGCAAGGGCTGCTCCTTCCTGCGGATCGGTACCTGCCCCAAGCTCATCTAGTAACAAGAGCGAGTGCTGATTGACCTTGCCAAGAATATCTACGATATTGGTCATGTGGCTGGAGAAGGTAGACAAGCTTTGTTCGATAGACTGCTCATCGCCAATATCCGCGAAGATTTCCTCGAAAATACCGACACGGCTCCCCTTGTCAGCTAGAATGGGCAATCCAGATTGGGCCATGAGTTGAGTCAAGCCCAGAGTTTTGAGCATGATGGTCTTCCCACCAGTATTGGGACCTGTAATGACAATGGCTGTTAATTCCTTACCAAAGTGTACATCGTTTGCAACAGCATTTTTGACCAAAGGATGGCGAACATGAAGGAGTTGAATCTCTTGATTCTCTGAAAGTTGAGGAACGACTGCTTGTCTTTCTTGGATGAAACGTACCTTGGCACGAATCAGATCCAGATGGCCGATGATCCAAGCGTCATTAGCAACCTCAGCAGCATAAGGACGAACCCGTTCCGATAGTTCCTGCAGGATGCGAATCATCTCATAGCGTTCGTCAGCTCGCAGACTAGCGATTTCTTCGCTCAGTTTCACGACCTCACGTGGCTCGATGTAGACCGTGTTTCCACTGGCAGAGATGTCATGGACAACACCTGCAATCTTATTGCGATAGGTGTTCTTTACTGGTAAAACTTGACGGCCATTTCTGCTAGCGATAATACCTTCCGTCAACATCTGAGATTTTTGTTTAAGTAAGTCTTGCAAGACATCTCGAACTTGACTCTCGCTATCATGGATTTTCCGACGGATGCGTGCTAGCTCTTCACTGGCGAAATTTTCGATAAATCCTGCATCATTTAGAGCTTGGAGACTTCCTTGCAAGTGTGGAAACTCATGCAGTTTTTCAAACCATCTCGCCAACTGCTCCAAGCGTACGTTTTCGAGATTGGTATAAAAGCCTTGCAACTCTCTGCTAGCCAGCAAGACCCGTTTGAGGAGCAGGAACTCCCCGATATTGAGGTCTGCTCCCATCTCCAGACGCTTACAAACCGCTGATATCTCACGCGTCGCTAGGATGGTAAAGTGGGGTTGCTCCACAAATAGAGCTTGCATTTCCTCCATCTCTGTAAAGGCTTGTTTGATCTTATCCACCTTAGCAGTTGGAGCCAAGCCTTTTAGCTCCTCTAATCCTTGTTCTGTCAAGAGATGCGGTTCAAACAAGGCTTTGATTTTATTAAATTCTAAGGTTTCTAGTATTTTTGTATTCATATTTTTTCCTTGTATACTGGTTTACAAGATTATAGCAACTAGAGGTTTTGACCTAGTCGTCCAATCTGTAAACAAAGGGCTAGGAAAAATCCCGCCCTTTTTATCCGATTAAATTTGTCACCCAGAGTTGTTTGATAAGGTTTGTCGTAAAAGGGACACTTTGGATGATGTGTTTGGCTACTGTACTTTTTTCGAGTGAATTTTGAATGACTGCCAGAGGCACTGTTGCAAGGATGGTCAGAGCCATTTGCAAGACAAATAAGGTTACCAATAGAGACAAAAGGCCTGATCCGATACGCAACCATTTGACATCAAGCTTTTTAGTTGGAATCAAGTGCAGGAACAAACCGATAAAACGTCCGATAGTGTAGCAAATCCCAAAAACTAGAAGATAGGCTAGACCCGCATAAAAGACCCTGTCTAGATGAAACAGCTGGTCTGAAGGGAAGAAAAAGGTTCCCTGTCCTTCCTGAGGATTGGCATAAGGGACAAGCAAGTGGAAGTGGTCGCCCAGTGATTTATAAAACTGTCCCGCAACAAAGGCTGAAATCACTGCCACGAGGAAATAATAAACTTGCAGGACCAAACCTCTACGGTAGCCGATGTAAAAGCCCCAAGCCAGAACCAATAAGAGTAGGATTGAAATCATAGGGAATCCTCAATCTTGCTCTGTTCTTGTTTGACAGCAATTAACTTGTGGCGGAGTTCTAACAACTCTTGCTCCTTGTCATCAAATTCAATCTCACGATTGAGCTGTGTAGACAGACAATTGACCGCCAAAAGAAGCGCAATGGTTTCATCATCCGCCCCAGGCATTTGTTCTTTAATTGCTTGGTATTTTTCAGTCGCAACCTTGGCAATTTCCTCCATAAAGAGGTTGTCATGCTCGGTTGTTAAGGTTAATGTCTTTTTTCCGAATGTAAACTTATATCGATTTAGATTTGCCATAAAATTCACCTCACGATATTATACCAAATTTCGCTAACTTTGTCAGTTTTTACCAATTTTCCTGCTTTTGTGGTACAATAGAGACTATGGCAAGTATCACACTCACACCCAGTGAACAGGAAATTCAGAGCTTTTTAAGTCAGTATCAGAAGGCTCTCAGTCCTAGTAAAAATCCCTATATCCGCTATTTTTTGCGCTTCCCTCAGGCAACAGTTTCCATCTATACTTCTGGAAAAGTCCTCCTGCAAGGCCAAGCTGCTGAGCAATACGCCAGTTTCTTTGGCTACCAAGTTCAACAAGAAAACAGTGGACAAGATTTCCCTATGATTGGGACCGATGAGGTGGGAAATGGTTCCTACTTTGGTGGGTTGGCTGTCGTGGCTTCCTTCGTAACACCTGACCAGCACGACTTCTTGCGAAAACTCGGGGTGGGGGATTCTAAGACTCTGACAGACCAAAAGATTCGTCAGATTGCTCCAATCCTCAAGGAAAAGATTTCGCACCAAGCGCTCCTCCTTTCACCTAGCAAGTACAACGAAGTTATCGGAGAGCGTTACAATGCTGTTTCTGTAAAGGTTGCCCTTCACAATCAGGCTATCTTTCTCCTGCTTCAAAAAGGAGTCCAGCCAGAAAAAATCGTGATTGATGCTTTTACAAGCCCTAAAAACTATGACAAGTACTTGGCGCAAGAAGCCAACCGTTTTCCAAACAAAATTAGCTTAGAAGAAAAAGCCGAGGGAAAATACCTGGCTGTTGCAGTTAGCTCCATCATTGCGCGTGATCTCTTCCTCGAAAACTTGGAAAATCTTGGACGAGAACTAGGCTATCAACTGCCAAGCGGTGCTGGAATTGCATCTGATAAGGTTGCTAGCAAAATCCTTCAAGCCTATGGTATGAAGGGACTTCATTTCTGCGCCAAACTTCACTTTAAAAACACTGAAAAAGCCAAAGCACTTCTAGAAAGGTAAATTATGAATTCGTTTAAAACATTTCTAAAAGAATGGGGAGTTTTCTTCCTGATTATCGCACTGGTCGGTCTTAGCCGTATCTTTCTTTGGAGCAATGTCCGTGTAGAAGGACACTCTATGGACCCTACCCTAGCCGACGGAGAAGTTCTTTTCGTTGTTAAACACCTCCCAATTGACCGCTTCGACATTGTGGTTGCGCATGAGGAAGACGGAAATAAAGACATTGTCAAAAGGGTTATCGGCATGCCTGGTGATACCATCCGCTACGAAAATGACAAACTCTTTATCAACGGTGAAGAAACGAATGAACCTTACCTAGCTGAGTACCTCAACTTGTTCAAAACAGAAAAGTTGCAAAACACCTATACTGGAAAAGGATTTGAAGGCAATAAGGGAGTTTACTTTAGAGAACTTGCTCAAAAAGCACAAGCCTTTACGGTCGATGTCAATTCCAACACCAGCTTTAGCTTTACTGTCCCTCAAGGCGAATACCTTCTCCTTGGTGACGATCGTCTAGTCTCTAGCGACAGCCGCCATGTCGGTACCTTCAAGGCCAGCGATATCAAAGGCGAAGCAAAATTCCGTTTCTGGCCACTTAACCGTATCGGAACTTTTTAAGATAAGGAAGAGGCCGAGAATGCTAAGTCTCAGCCTCTTTTTCTATTGCGAGAAGCAGACCTTTTAGTCTCCTAGCTTGTTGAAAGAAGCTAAGGGTACAACTCTCACGAACTCATGTAAAGGAAACCTATGGAAGTTTATTTTTCAGGCACCATTGAACGAATTATTTTTGAAAATCCCAGTAATTTTTATCGCATTCTCCTCCTAGATATCGAAGATACGGACGCGGAGGACTTTGACGATTTTGAAATCATCGTTACAGGAACCATGGCGGACGTGATTGAAGGGGAAGACTACACTTTTTGGGGACAAATCGTTCAGCACTCCAAGTATGGGGAACAGCTTCAGATCAGCCGTTATGAGCGGGCAAAACCCACTAGTAAGGGTCTAGTCAAGTACTTTTCTAGTAGCCATTTCAAGGGAATTGGACCCAAAACTGCCCAGAAAATCGTTGATAGCTACGGTGACAATACCATAGACGAAATTCTGGAGCATCCTGAAAAGCTGGAAAGCATTGCAGGACTCTCTGCCAAAAACCGTGAGGCTTTTGTCTCCACCCTCCGTCTCAACTATGGGACAGAAATGGTCTTGGCTAAACTTGCCAACTACGGCATTCCCAATAAACTTGCCTTTCAGATTCAAGACTTTTACAAGGAAGAAACGCTGGATATTGTCGAAAACTATCCCTACCAACTGGTTGAAGATATCAAGGGTTTGGGCTTTACCATTGCTGACCAATTGGCTGCCGAACTAGGTATCGAAAGCCAAGCTCCCGAGCGCTTCCGTGCTGGCCTTGTTCATAGTCTTTTTCAGGGATGTATGGATACGGGCGATACCTATATGGAAGCCCGAGATTTGCTGGAACAAACCCTTACTCTCCTCGAGTCTTCCCGTCCTGTGGAACTAGACCCCAGTCAAGTAGCTCAGGAATTATCTCATCTAATTGAAGAGGACAAGGTTCAGCAGATTGATACCAAAATCTTTGATAACAGCCTCTTTTTCGCTGAAGAAGGCATTCGCAGTCACTTGGTTCGTATCCTCGAAAAAGGAAAGCAGAAAAATCAGGATTTGGAAACCATTCACAAGCATATCTCTACTGTCGAGCAAGAACTGGGGATTCAGTACGATACCATTCAAAAACAGGCTATCTGCGACGCTATCCAGAACAAGGTCTTTATCCTGACAGGTGGGCCTGGTACAGGTAAGACGACTGTTATCAATGGAATTATCGCTGTTTATGCCCTCTTAGAAGGGCTTGATCTCAGGAAGAAAAGCAGTCTGCCGATTCTTCTAGCAGCTCCAACTGGTCGAGCGGCTCGGCGCATGAATGAATTGACAGGTTTGCCTAGCGCGACCATCCACCGCCATTTGGGAATGACGGGTGATGATGATACCAGCCATCTGGAAGATTATCTGGATGCCGATTTTATCATTGTAGATGAGTTTTCCATGGTGGATACTTGGCTAGCTAACCAACTCTTCTCCAACATCTCTTCTAACAGTAAAATACTCATCGTGGGCGATAGCGACCAGCTACCTTCTGTTAGTCCCGGACAAGTCCTGGCTGACCTGCTCCAGATACCCCTGATTCCTCAGACTCGTTTGGAACGGATTTACCGTCAGAGTGAAGAATCAACTATCGTCACCTTAGCTAGCCAGATTCGACAAGGCATCTTGCCAGCAGATTTCACCCAGAAAAAAGCTGATCGCTCCTACTTTGAAATCGCTAGTGGCCATATCCCAGCTACCATTGAAAAAATCCTCGGTGCTGCCCTCAGAAGTGGCATTCCGGCTCGCGATATTCAGGTGCTAGCGCCTATGTATCGAGGAACTGCTGGTATTGACGCCATCAACCAACTCATGCAAGACCTGCTCAATCCTCAGCAAAAGGGGCAAGTTAGCTTTGAAGCAACTCAGTGTCACTATCGAACAGGGGACAAGGTCATTCACCTAGTCAACGACGCTGAAGTCAATGTCTTTAATGGAGACCTAG
>NZ_JAPVZE010000013.1:0-56932 GCF_041432205.1 Streptococcus sp. 27098_8_51 | reverse complement strand
GGGAGTTGTTTTAATGAGTTTATAACATTAAAAAGCTTTGGGAACCAAGGCTTTTTTTCATTAATTTGTTTTTCCATTTTATCCTCCGATTTGAACTCGCACTGACATTTATTTATAACAAAACTATATATCTAGAATAGCATAATCATTAGGTATTATAGGTTTTCAAACCAAATACGAGTCATTCGTTTTTGCCCCACTTTTGCCCCATTTTTAAATCCTGACATTGAAAACACCTAAAAGTATTTCCCTAAAATCAGCTATATTTCAACATTTTTGTTTATTTTCAATATGAAAAGTTCTTACAAATCCATGTAGGGGGCATCTAAACAACAGGAAAAAGCCTTGATTTATAAGGCTTTTTTGTTATTCTGAACAAAAAAATGACAAGATTGTTAGGATATTCTGAGTCTAATATTGATGAAATTATTTTCTTATCACAAAAAAACGCTATCTAGCGTTTTTTGTTATTCTTAGTTACTCGTCTAATCGAACAAACATCATTGCGTTAAGCAAAGAAATGAGAGCGACTGTATTGACATTATTGGAATAGATCAGTCTCTTATTTTCAATAGGTGGAATAATAAAATTTGAAATAATGATGTCGTAAGGTGATTCTTTTAGAGCATCAAGGGACAACTCTAATTCATCCCAAACTTCAAGTTCAAAATTATTGCTACAGTAATAAGAAAGTGTTTCCGCTACTGATTTTGCATGATACTGATCAAAATTGCTCATAACCAGAACCTTCAGCTTTGGCTGATTTTGTAGTAGATTAAGCACCAAATGTTTAGTATGAGTGATGAAGGTATAAGATAGATGATTTACCATCATTGAACTAGAACAAACTTCAAGAGTCTCTAAATAATGAGAAAGCTCTTTTTTTAC
Source organism: Streptococcus sp. 27098_8_51 (assembly GCF_041432205.1). GTDB lineage: Bacteria > Bacillota > Bacilli > Lactobacillales > Streptococcaceae > Streptococcus. The sequence continues at coordinate 56,044 of NZ_JAPVZE010000013.1, read as the reverse complement.
ATCTGAAACAAATTTAGGAAAAATATTTTGAAAATTCCTGATTGTATTCCCTTTTTGATCAAATAGGATAAACTCTGTCGATAATTCCTGGCGATGCAGATGTGCTGTATTATGCAGATGCCAAATCAGATTGTCCTTATTGTCTACTTGAAGATTATACTCTCTTGATACCTGATCTACTAGATCTCCCAATAACTGATACGATTTTTTTACATAGCTGTCTGATTTTGCATAGTTCAAGAATACTTCTTCATCTATGAAAAACATTTTTTGAAAATAGGATACAAATAGTTGACCTATCACTTCTTTATTCAGAGAGATATGATATTCAGAGTCAAAGCTCGCTACAATCTCGTCAATTCCTTCTGCCTGCATGAAAGATTCCAACAATTGGTTGTTAAAAGAATTTTTCTCAACTTCCAAGAAATGACCAAACTTAATGCGGTATAAATTCGTAACGAGGAGCAACTTTAACATTCGTTGAGTGGCGAAATTGACTGGAAATGCAGTTTCTTTATAGACCAGTGCCAACAGCTTACACAAGGGTTCTACCGAAAAATCTTCAAAAGGCCATTCAAGGAAATAATATTTCTCTGAAAAATACTGAGCAAAAAAGTAACGGATATCAATCTCATTTCCAGTGATTCGAACTGGATTGAGGCTTATTTCAAAACGATATTGTTTCTTAATAATTTTATTAATGTGACGGATGATACGGTAAAGAGAGGAAGAACTAATATAAAACTCTTTGCAAATACTATCAGTATCACATCCTTCATTAAAGAAGATAAATTCTAAAATTGAAAAGTGAGTTGAATGCTTAAAAAAATGATGATAGACCATCTCAATATCACTATCATCGGTATTAATGATACGGATACCGTTTGTTGAGGAATAAAATATCAAGTCAGGAAAAGAAGACCTGACATGGGACAAGTCATCTTTTACAGAACGTTCTGTACAGTGCAATAACTCTGCTAGTTCTGAAATATGAAACCAGCGTTTGTTTTCAAATAGTAATTCCAATAATTCTAATTGTCTATGACTTTTTTTCGATAATAAATCTCTCATGTATAACTTTTCTTTCTTTATAATAAACTAAATGATTGTCTTTCAATCTTCATGCAATTATACCACACAGAGTGTATTTATCCTCATACAACGACTTTAGCTTGCTATGAAAAGACTCGCTTCATCACCTAGAAACTCATTAGAATCAAGCTTTTCTTATTTATCTGTATCTAGAGTACATGTTTACAGTACGGTTTTTAAGACGAACTATTATGCTTCCAAGTTGAGATAGTATATAATTAGTTCAATCAAAGATGTTGATTCTTTGATTTAGAAATAGAAAAGGAGGATACACTATGTTGTGGTCCATTATTGTAGGAGGTCTTATTGGTCTCGCCGCAGGTGCAATCACTAAAAAAGGTGGTTCAATGGGATTGATTGCAAATATCTTTGCAGGTCTTATCGGTTCGTCTGTAGGGCAATCACTTCTAGGAAGCTGGGGACCTTCATTGGCTGGAATGGCTATTATTCCGTCAATCGTAGGTGCAGTGATTGTTGTTGCAGTCGTTTCATTTCTATTTGGTAAAAAATAAGCATTACCTAATAAGAAATTAAAAGTGATAAGCCATAATTTTGAATACTGTAGACGGGTAAAATTATGGTTTAATGCTTTTCATTTGAAAGGATTTAATATGTCAAAATCAAAGAAAATATTGTTACTTATTTTCTGTATTTTAATCTTGGCTATTTTCCTTCCTATTCTCATAGATTATCATCAGGTCAGTGATTTAGATATCCACTTATTCAGTTGGAGAGATTTCTACGCTGAATTTCTGATTGCTAGATATGTCTTTTGGGGGACACTTGTCCTATCTGTTTTAGTGTTAATTTCAATGCTAGTAATACTCTTCTATCCTAAACAGTATTTAGAGATTCAATTAGAGACTCAAGAAGATACATTAAAACTAAAAAATTCAGCTATCGAAGGCTTTGTTCGATGTTTGGTCATTGATCATCAGTTGATCAAAGAACCAACAGTCCATGTAAATAGCCGCAAAAATAAATGTTTCGTTTATGTTGAGGGCAAAATTCTTCCTTCGGACAACATCTCAAAACGATGTCTTGTCATTCAGAATGAAATAACTCATGGATTAAAGCAGTTCTTTGGTATTGAACGTGAGGTAAAACTTGAAGTTAAAGTGAAAGAAGTTGAACCTCAAAAAACGACCAAGAAGACTGTTAGTCGTGTAAAGTAAGGAAGTAAAAATGGAATGGTTTAAAAAATACCAGTATCCAATTATTGCAGGTTTAGTAGGTGTCATTCTCGCTTGCTTTATCTTATCCTTTGGCTTTTTCAAAACACTATTTGTACTAATTTGTGGAGCCTTAGGAGCATTTGCTGGATACTATGTTAAGGAAAAATATTTAAATAAATAAAGGAGTCTCGTATGTCAAACGTAGATAAAAATGTAGAAAAAAAAGATGTCGCTGTTGTTTCTCAAGATGTTAAAGGGGAACTCACTTATGAGGATAAAGTAATCCAAAAAATCATTGGTCTTTCACTTGAAAAAGTACCTGGACTTTTGGATGTGGATGGAGGATTCTTCTCTAATCTAACAGAAAAAATTATCAATACAGATAATGTCACTCATGGTGTCAATGTTGAAGTTGGGAAAGAGCAAGTTGCAGTTGACTTGAACATTGTTGTTGAGTACCAAAAGAATGTCCCTGCTTTGTACAAAGAAATCAAAGATGTTGTCGTATCACAAGTTACAAAAATGACTGATCTAGAAGTAGTTGAAGTCAATGTGAATGTTGTTGATATCAAAACGAAGGAACAGCATGAAGCAGATTCAGTAAGCCTCCAAGACCGAGTAACTGACGTGGCTTCTTCAACAGGAGAATTTGCTTCAGAACAATTTGAAAAAGTGAAATCTGGTATCGGTTCAGGTGTAGCTGCTGTTCAAGAAAAAGTAGGCGAAGGTGTTGAAGCCGTTAAAGGCGAAACAAAAGAAAATGCTCGCGTACACTAATTCATCTGATCAAAATCAATCAATTTAAAGGAGGCAGAATCATGTCAACAGAAGAAAAATTAAATCAAGCAAAAGGTTCCATTAAAGAAGGTGTCGGCAAAATGATCGGCGATGAAAAAATGGAAAAAGAAGGAACAGCTGAAAAAGTTGTTTCTAAAGTAAAAGAAGTTGCTGAAGATGCAAAAGACGCTGTCGAAGGCGCTATTGAAGGTGTTAAAAACATGCTTCACAAAGATGAAAAATAAGGCTAAACGTTAATTGACCTTTTCATTATTATAGTAGTCAAAAAGAGGACAGTAAATGTCCTCTTTTTTTTGTAGATCGGATTCTAAACACGTTTCCCAATTTTCGCTAAAAGGTATTGTCAACAGGAAAAAGCCTTGGTAACTAAGGCTTTTTTGCTTACTTAAAATAATATCTCCCTTTTAAAGAAAGAAAATTTAAAAGCTTGCACACTACTAGACGTGGTTATTTATCCACCACTTGAGCCTCAAATTGGGCTGGTTGGTTGTCTACATTGGTAATGGTTATCGTGTAGGGCTTGTTATTGGTGGCATCAAATACTTTTTCACCTTGGTAACTCACAACAACTCCATCTTTTTCTAAATAAATATCTGCTTGGTTGTTTGGAAGTTCTTCATCCTCCTTGTCGAAACCATGGCTTTTTATAATTTTTTGTCCCTCTACTTCATAGTAAATATCACCATTACTCTCACTCCAAACACTAGAGCCAGTTAATTTAATTTTACTTGAATCATTTTTCTTCAAGATGAAGATTGAATAGTATTCCAAATCTTGTGTTCTGGGATTTACTCTTAAGTTGACGGATTGACCTGGTTGAAGAGTGTATTTGCCATAGTTCAAAACCGAAAGGACAAACCAAACTAGCAGCAAACTATACAAGACTCCTATAATTATTCGTGAGCGCCTACTTTTAAACAAAGGTAAAAGTAACACGAAAGAGACAATAAAGAGCAATTCTGTAAACATTCTTTTCCCCTTTTCTCATCATCGTTGACATCCTGAACAGAGTCTCGCATCCATTTCTCACTAGTAACATCAACCATACAAAGTCTGATACATCTTATCTAGAAAATCTTTCAACTCTTTTCGAACAATCTTTAACAGGCGTTCTTCTTCGGTTTGAGAAATCGTCACACTTTCTTTATTTTGATTACTGATATGAGAATAGTAACTACGTTTTAGGGTTAATTGATGATCTAAAATATAGTAGGCATTTATTTTTTCCTCATTTACCATTGTTTCAAATAAAACTGAGACTTCATCCCTGCCAGGATTCGACATTTTCAAATCAATGTCTCCTTTTATCCCTATCTCCATCCAAGCGAATGGCACCGTCGGGAGGAACAATATAGCCTGCTTTTCGCATGTCAGACGCATATTTCCCTGAATCCATTAAATGTTGTAAGACTGCTATATTGTCCTCTTCTTCAAAGGAAGTCTTTAATTGGAACCGTTCTTGGTGACTCTGATACTGAAAATAAAGAGTGATACCAACAACTAAGGCAAGTACAGAAGCAAGCAAGATTCGTATTTTTCTAGGTCTCGACATGTTTATTTCCTCTATCTAATAAATCATAGAAGTCTTGTTTCTAACTTTGAAAGATAACTTCTTTATTCTTGAAAATCCTTGGGACTCTAGCACCATGTGACTGCTATCTGCCCTTTTTCATGATGTATTTTCGTATAGGTGTTTCCACCATTTGAACGATTTCAAATCCTTCTTTTTGGTAAAGATTGTAAGCTGTTTGATTTGCCTCGTAGACATTAAGAGAAATAGTATCTATGTCTTCATTTTCAAATGCCAAACTAACAAATTTCCTTAAAGTCTGGCTACCTAAGCCCTGCCCCTGTTTCTGGGGATTGATAAAAAATCTCCCGATATGAAGATTCCTGTCTTCTAGCCTGATTTTCTGGATAAGCCCCACAAACTCTTGTCCATCAAAGATTGAAAAGATTCCTTCCAAATCTTGCAAGACTTGAATTGTTAAGGGAAAAGGAATCATTGTTCCCATCCATTGTTCTTGAAAGGATTTGCCAAGGGAGTTGGACCATTGGCATACGAGCTGAGCGTTTTCTGTGCTCACATTTTCTTCAAAACGAATTGTCATCTTGACCTCACCATCTTATCTATGTTTCTCCATTATACTACTTCTCCTATTTTTTACGAATAGATAAGTATGATTGATCTTTATTTTTTTCTTGTCGGGAGCATTCTCGCTTCTTTCTTGGGTTTGGTCATTGACCGTTTCCCTGAGCAATCCATTATCCGACCAGCTAGTCACTGCGATTCCTGTCAGACTCGCTTGCGTCCGCTAGATTTGATTCCTATCCTTTCGCAGGTGGTTAATCGTTTTCGCTGTCGCTACTGCAAGGTTCGCTATCCTGTCTGGTATGCCCTCTTTGAACTAGGCTTAGGACTCCTCTTTCTAGCTTGGTCTTGGGGCTGGCTTTCCTTGGGGCAAGTCGTCCTGATAATTACTGGCTTGACCCTGGGCATCTACGACTTTCGCCATCAGGAATATCCCTTACTAGTCTGGATGACTTTTCATCTAATCCTCATGGCTTTCTGTGGTTGGAATCTGGTTATGTTCTTCTTCCTTGCCCTTGGAATCATGGCTCATTTTATCGATGTCCGTATGGGAGCGGGAGATTTTCTCTTTCTGGCTTCTTGTGCTCTCGTCTTTAGCGCGACCGAATTACTCATCTTAATCCAGTTCGCTTCTGCGACGGGCATTCTAGCTTTTCTCCTACAAAAGAAAAAGGAAAGACTTCCTTTTGTGCCTTTCCTCTTACTTGCTGTTTGTTTGATTATTTTTGGTAAGCTACTGCTTGTTTGATAAAGTCCTGAATCGGCTCTCCTTGGTGGAGAGCTTTTACAATTTTCGAACCGACGATAACGCCATCTGACACCGCATTGAAACGTTCGACATCGGCTTGACTAGATACACCAAAACCTGTCAAGACTGGGATGTCGGCTACTTGATGCAATTGTGCCAAGTGCTTGTCCAAGTCTGCTCGGTAGTTTCCTGATTTCCCTGTCACCCCATTGATAGCAACGGCATAGACAAAGCCTTCTGCTCCCTTGATCAACTCTTTTTGGCGATCAATCCCTGTGGTCAAGCTTACTAAAGGAATCAAAGCAATGTCTGTATCTGCCAAAAATGGTTCTACAAAGTTGGCATGTTCATGAGGAAGATCTGGAATAATCAAGCCCTTAACCGCTGTATCTGCCAAATCTTTGACAAAATTCTCCACACCGTACTGAAAGAGGGGGTTGAAGTAGGTCATAATGACCAGTGGAACATCTGTTTCAATGGTTTTCAAGGTTTCAACCAAAGCCTGGGTAGAAGTCCCGTGGGCTAAACTACGCAAGCCAGCTTCTTCGATAACAGGTCCATCTGCAACTGGGTCTGAAAAGGGAATGCCCACTTCAATGGCTGAAACACCCAAATTTTCTAAAAAGTGTATTGTTTCACCGAGACCATCCAAACCTTTTTCGTGGTCACCAGCCATGATATAAGGAACGAAAATTCCTTTTCCAGTTGCTTTTATAGAGTTTAATTTTTCTGTTAGTGTCTTAGGCATGAGCTTCTCCCTTCTTTGCTGCATCTGCTTCCAAGCGGTCTTTGACTTGAACCACATCCTTGTCCCCACGACCTGATAGACAGACAATCATGGACTTGTCTGGGCCAAGTTCTTTGGCCAATTTCACTGCAAAGGCGATAGCATGGCTAGATTCCAAGGCTGGGATAATCCCTTCCACACGAGACAAGAGTTGGAATCCTTCCAAGGCTTCTTCGTCTGTCACAGGGACATAGCTGGCACGTTTGATATCGTGGTAGTGAGAATGTTCTGGACCGATACCAGGATAGTCCAAACCTGCTGAAATAGAAAAGGCTTCTAAGATTTGTCCATGTGCATCTTGGAGCACATCCATAAGCGAACCGTGGAGAACACCCGGACGACCCTTGGTCAAGGTCGCTGCGTGATGCTCTGTATCCACACCAAGCCCTGCTGCTTCAGCCCCATACATTGCTACTGACTTATCTTCTACAAATGGATGAAAGAGACCGATAGCATTAGAACCACCACCAACACAGGCTACTAGGGCATCTGGCAAATCTTGACCTGTCAAGTCACGGTACTGTTGTTTAGCCTCTCGACCGATGACACTTTGGAAGTCACGAACAATTTCTGGGAAAGGATGAGGGCCCAAGGCAGAACCAAGGATATAGTGGGTATCGTCGATATTAGCCACCCATGAACGAAGGGCTGCATTAACTGCATCCTTGAGCACGCGCGAACCATCTGTCACAGCCTCAACCTTGGCTCCCAAAAGCTCCATACGGAAGACATTGAGGGCTTGGCGTTTGACATCTTCCTCACCCATATAGATGGTACATTCCATGTTAAAGAGGGCTGCAGCTGTTGCAGTTGCCACACCGTGCTGACCAGCACCAGTTTCAGCAATAATTTTATTTTTGCCCATGCGTTTAGCCAGAAGAACCTGTCCCAAGGCATTGTTAATCTTGTGGGCCCCTGTATGGTTGAGGTCTTCACGCTTGAGGTAAATCTTGGCTCCGCCAATATGCTGGGTCAAGTTTTTTGCGTAGTAAAGAGGTGTTTCACGTCCTACATACTGGCGTAAGAGCTGGTTTAATTCCTCTTGGAAACTTGGGTCTACCTGACTTTCACGATAAGCTTTTTCCAACTCCAAAACTGCTGTCATTAATGTTTCTGGGACAAAACGTCCACCGAATTTTCCGTAAAATCCATCTTTATTTGGTTCTTGATATGCCATGCTTTACCCTCTCTATAAATCTTCTAATCTTTTCATGATCTTTTTGTCCATCTGTCTCCACTCCACTTGATACATCCACTGCATAGGGAGTGAAGTGTTGAATTGCTTTTACTACATTGTCTTCATTAAGCCCACCTGCAATAAAGAAGTGTTGAGCTAGTCCTGTCGTATCCAGTTGACCCCAGTCAAAGGTCTGGCCACTTCCAGCCACAGGGGCATCAAAGAGTAGATAGTCTGCCCGAGAATTAGGCACATGACCATTTCCATCCACCTGCACAGCCTGAATGCTGGCACAAGGTAAATCCTCAAACAAATCATCTGCTACCTGACCATGAACTTGAACCAAGTCCAAACCAACTTCTTCAATCGCTTCTAGCAATTCTGCCCGACTTGGTGAAACAAATACACCAACCTTTTTAACGTTCACAGGAATGAGCTTTGCCAGCTCTGTAGCCTCTTCCAAGGTCACCTGTCTTTTACTAGGTGCGAAGACAAAACCGATATAGTCTGCCCCTGCTGATACGGCTGTCTCTACCGCTTCTTTGGTCGATAATCCACAAATCTTAACCTTTGTCAATTTGCAACTCCTTGATTCTCTGGGCTACATCTTCTGCCTGCATGAGAGCTGTCCCCACCAAGATTCCGTTAAAGTATGGTGCAACACGTATCGCATCCTGCCCTGTGAAAATAGCAGATTCAGAAATGTAATAGCGACCTTCCTTAAAGTGCTGGGCCAAGTCTACACTGGTTTGTAAGTCGACCTCAAAGGTCGTCAAGTTGCGGTTATTAACCCCAATAATCTCAGCACCAAGTCTGTGGGCCACCTCTAGTTCAGCTAGATTGTGAGTCTCCACCAAGACTTCCAAACCAAGCTCTGTCGCGTAGTCATACAGTTCCTTGAGGCGTTCTTCTGACAAGGCTGCCACGATGAGCAGGATAACTGTCGCGCCGGCATTGCGAGCACGGATGATTTGCTTTTCATCGATGATAAAATCCTTGTTGAGCGTTGGAATGTTTACCTGACTGGAAATCTCCCGCAGATAATCCAAATGCCCTTTAAAGAAAACCTCATCTGTCAAAACCGAAATCATCACTGCGCCGTTCGCTTCATAAGTCTGGGCCTGTTGCACAATATCCACATCGAGATTGATATCTCCCAGACTAGGGCTAGCCTTTTTGACCTCAGCGATTACCTGTAAACGGTCCTGATGTTGTTTTAAATAGTCAGCCAAGCGATAGGTCTGGCGCAAGGGCTGGATTTCCTCCAGCTTCATTTGCTCAACTTCACGCGCCTTCTGCTCCAAAATTCGTGCTAAAAATTCCTGACTCATTTTTGATACTCCTGTAACAGTCTGAGTTTTTCTAGGGCCTTACCACTAGCAATCACTTGACGGGCCAAGGCAACTCCTTCCTTGATACTAGCTACCTTACCATTAGCATAGAAACCAAGACCAGCATTCAAGACTGTCGTTTCCAAGAATGGACTTGGTTCGTTTTGAAGAACGCTAAGCAAAATCTCTGCATTTTCCTGAGCATTCCCTCCACGGATATCTTCAATAGCGTAGCGTTCCATCCCCAAATCTTCTGGAGTGAAACTTGACAAGGTGATTTCGCCATTTTCAAGAAGAGCAATCTTGGTTGTTCCGTTCAAGCCAGCTTCATCAAGACCTTCTGGTCCAGCAACCACGACGGCACGTTTGCGACCCATATTTTTCAAAACCTGAGCTGTACTTTCTAGAAGTTCTGGACGACTAATACCAAGAAGCTGTGTTTCCAAAGCCATTGGGTGAATCAGTGGACCAGTCAAGTTCATGATCGTTGGAATTCCTAGTTCCAAACGTGCTGGCATGATGTATTTCATAGCTGGATGCATATTTTTAGCAAAGAGAAAGACGATGCCAGTTTTATCAAAGACCTTACCTAGTTCAGCTGGTTTGAGGTCAAGATTGATGCCCAATGCTTGAAGGACATCTGCCGAACCCGATTTAGAAGAAATCGAACGGTTACCGTGCTTAGCCATATGAATGCCGCCACCAGCCAAGACAAAGGCTGCAGTTGTGGAAATGTTAAAGCTGAAGGACTTGTCCCCACCTGTACCACAGTTGTCCATAGCATCATGAATTTCAGTTGGAATATGTTGGGCATGTCCTCTCATGACTTGTGCAATGGCTGTACGCTCTTCCGGTGTTTCCCCCTTCATCTTAAGGGCCAAGAGGAGAGAAGCAATTTGCGCTTCGGTTACACGTCCAGTTACGATACGCTCAATGACATCCGTCATTTCCACACCTGATAAATGTTCAAATTTTGCTAGTTTTTCAATAATCTCTTTCATCCTAGTTTCCTCACTTTACAACCTTCTCGATAAAATTCCGAATAGAAGACAAGCCATCTGGCGTTCCGATACTTTCTGGATGGTACTGGAAACCATAAATCGGCAGGCTTTTGTGTTGAATTCCCATAATAGCTTGATCATCAGTCGAACGAGCTGTCACTTCAAAGCCTTCTGGCATTTCTTCAATCAAAATACTGTGATAACGCATGACTGGACGACCATCCTCAATGCCTTGATAGAGAACAGATGGCGCTTCAAAGCTGATATGGCTCTGTTTCCCATGCATGACCTTGGGAGCCAAACCTAGCTTTCCACCAAAGACTTCTGCGATGGCTTGGTGACCCAAACAAATCCCTAGAATCGGTTTCTTACCTGCAAAATCACGAATCATGTCTTCCATCTTTCCGGCATCCACTGGCCAACCAGGACCGGGAGAAAAGACCAGACCATCTGCTTTTTCAGCTTCTTCATACAGCTTGGAATCATCATTTCTCAAGACCTGCACTTCTGCAAAATTCCCGATGTATTGGGCCAAGTTATAGGTAAAGGAATCATAGTTATCAATCAATAAAATCATGGTCTTAGTTCTCCAATTCTAGTCATAGATTTAGCCTTGTTAATGGTTTCTTGGTATTCGTTTTGAGCGATAGAGTCATAGACAATCCCTGCCCCAGCCTGCACATAGGCTGTTTGATCTTTGAGAATCATAGTTCGGATGGCAATGGCTAAATCCATATCACCCGTCGCAGACAAGTAGCCGATTGCTCCTGCGTATACGCCTCGTTTTTCCGTTTCCAGTTCATAGATCCGTCTCATGGCCCGAATCTTTGGTGCTCCTGACACTGTTCCAGCTGGAAGTGTAGCTTTCAAGGCATCCATGGCAGTGAGGCCTGGAAGCAAACGTCCCTTGACCACGCTGGTCAAATGCATGACATAGCGGAAGAGCTCCACTTCCATATACTTGGTGACTTGAACACTGGCCGTTTCAGAGATGCGACCAATATCATTGCGTCCCAAATCTACTAACATCCGATGTTCTGCTGTTTCCTTCTCATCAGAAAGCAGGTCTGTCGCCAAGGCCTTATCCTCTTCATCCGTAGCTCCTCTTGGTCGCGTTCCCGCAATCGGATTAGTTGTCACAATGCCATTTTTGACAGAAACCAAACTTTCAGGACTAGCACCGATGATTTGATAATCCCCAAAATCATAGAAATAGAGGTAATTAGATGGATTGGTCACGCGGAGATTTCTGTAGAAGTCAAATGGATTTCCAGTAACTTCTGCTGAGAAACGCTGGCTGAGCACGCATTGGAACATATCACCATTACGAATCAAGTCACGAGAAGTTTCCACCATTTCCTCAAACTTCTGAGGAGCGATATGCGGTTTGAAGTTCAACGGAGATAGATCCAAATCTTCAAATTCATTTGGAGCAGGAATGCGTAATTCCTCAAGCACTTGGTTCAAGGCTTTTTCCAAATCTTCTTGACTGCGATCGCTATAAAGAGCATCCTCTATGACATGAATTTTTTCTTTCTTGTGGTCAAAGACCATATAACTCTCATAGACAAAGAAATGCATGTCTGGCGTTCCAATGGTATCCTCAGGGATTTGGCCAATTTCTTCATAAAGAGAAATCATATCGTAACCGACAAAGCCAATAGCTCCCCCACCAAAAGGGAGATCTGAATGGTGTTGGCTCTTATGAGTCACTTCATAAAGGAAATCCAAAGGATCCCGATCAATCACTTGACCATTTTGATAAAGGACTCCATTTTCAAACTGAATCTCAAAAACAGGATTATAGGCTAGGATAGAAAAACGAGCGGTTTCCTTGTCTCTCGGAATACTCTCTAAGATCACCTTGTGTTGCCCCTTTAGGCGCATATAAGCCAAGATTGGTGATAAGACATCTCCATGAATGATTCGTTCCATTGCAATTTCCCTTTCAATTTCTTATTTTTAATTTTTGGTCTTTTTTCTATTTCCCTTAAATAGTGCGGACGGGAGGTAAAATTATCCAGTGGATGATTTTAGAAATCCATGAAATGAAAGACCTAATTTTCGAGCTCCTCGCTCATTCATTTCTAGGCTCAGGCTAAAATAGTTCCCCAAACTATTTTACTCTCAAAAATTCCGTTCTAGAGAAGCATCTTTGCTTCTCTAGAATACCACTATAGCGGGAAATAGCGGGTCAATGCTCACTTCGTTAGCAAATATTTTATAGAAATCTATCTAATGATGAAGCATAATTTAAAACTGATGACCATATCTACGATAAATATATAAAAATCCCCACGCAAAATAACTTGCGTGAGGACGAAATTCGCGGTGCCACCTCAATTATAGGATTTCCCCTATCTCTCATTCCTGTCTCAGAACCTTCCTGTAACAGGCTGTGCGATAAAGGGCACTCCCTTGAGAATTATGTTTTCTTCTCTCGTTTCAAATGGACCCAACCTTACAGCTTTCTCTGCTTGTTTCCAGCAACCACAAGCTCTCTGTGAGAGAAAAGACTGTAATTTTTCCATCTTTTATTTTTTAGCTTCTAGGTAGTCTGCAATCGCAGCTACGTCCTTGTCTCCACGACCAGAGACATTGATGATGATGATCTCATCTTTACTTAGTTTCGGTGCACGTTTAACCGCTTCTGCGATTGCGTGCGAACTTTCAATCGCTGGGATAATCCCTTCAGTCTTGCTTAGAAGGAGCAAGGCTTGAACAGCTTCTTCATCTGTCGCTGCTACGTATTCTACGCGGCCTGAATCTTTAAAGTAGGCGTGTTCTGGGCCAACCCCTGGATAGTCCAAACCAGCTGAGATAGAGTAAACTGGCGCTAGCTCTCCATCTTCCTTAAAGACTGCATAAGTCTTCATACCGTCGACAATTCCGACACTACCTTTTGTCATAGTGGCTGCGTGCTTGTCTGTGTCAAGTCCGTGACCGGCAGCTTCGACCCCAACCAATTTGACTTCTTCATCAGCCACATACTGTGAAAAAGCACCGATAGCATTAGAACCACCACCTACACAGGCAATGACGTAATCTGGCAAGCGTCCTTCTTTTTCCAAGATTTGACGACGTGATTCTTCACTAATCACTTTTTGGAACTCATGAACAATAGTTGGATAAGGGTGAGGCCCCACAGCAGATCCCAAAACGTAGAAGGCTTCAAGGTCATTCATCCATGCTCCAAAGGCTGCATCAACCGCATCCTTAAGAGTTCGTGTCCCCGTTTCAACTGCGTGAACAGTCGCTCCCATCATCTCCATGCGGAAGACATTGAGTCGTTGACGCTCCACATCTTCTGCACCCATGTAGACATCACAAGCCATACCAAACTTGGCTGCAGCAGCTGCTGTCGCAACACCGTGCTGACCAGCTCCTGTTTCTGCGATCACTCGTTTTTTGCCCATACGTTTGGCAAGAAGGATTTGACCTAGAACATTGTTGAGCTTGTGAGAACCAAGGTGGTTAAGATCTTCGCGCTTGAGATAAATCTTAGCTCCACCTAGGTGCTCTGTCAAACTTTCCGCAAAATAAAGCGGTGTTTCGCGACCAGAATAATCCTTCAAGTAATGGCGAAATTCTGCCAAAAACTCTGGATCATCCTTGTATTTGTCAAATGTCATTTCCAACTCATCCAACAAAGCCTGAATCGGCTCCGGTACAAAACTACCACCAAATTGTCCAAAATAACCTTTAGTTGTCATAAATTTTTCCTCTTTCCATATTAATTCGGCTTTTTGTTTGCTTTTAGTAGTAGGCAAGGAGCTGCAGATAGAACTCAAGTTCATCAAAGCGACTTAACGCCCTAATAAAAGATAAACAAAATGACCGAAAGAAAAAAGCCCACACACAGAATCTACTTCCATGTGAGGGCGTTGGTAACGCGGTGCCACCTCAATTATAAAGGGACTATTCCCCTTTACATCTCTGCCTTGTCTAACAACAAGTTGCACTGTAAGGTGTGCGCACCGAATTTTCATTGTTTCAAATTCATTTTTATAATCAGCCCACTTTCACTACTTCCAACCACCTGTTCACAATCACCACAGGCTCCCTGAAGATCAAAAATAGTTACTTTTCTGATTTGTTGAGAATATTATATGCTATTGTCCGCTTTTTGTCAAGATTTTTTTTATGATTATTTTCCAGAACCGAGGATTTCTTCGGAAATTCTCACCAAAGTCTTAACGATATAGTCGACTTCATCATCGCTTAATTTAGTGTGAAGAGGGAGGGTAATTTCATTTTCAAAGAAGGCATAGGCTCTTGGATAATCTGCCATATCAAAACCAAGATTCTTATAGGCTGTCAAGAGCGGAAGCGGTTTATAGTGTACATTACTTGCAATTCCTGCTTTGGCCAATTCTTGGATGATGAGATTGCGTTCTTCTAGGCTAGCACCTTCTACATGGGTGATGTAGAGGTGGCGTGAAGATTCGACACTATCAGTCTTGTGTGCCAATGGACGAATGCGAGAACCTGCAAAACCACGATCATAACGGTCCACGATGTCCTTACGACGTTCTAGCAAACCTGGGTAACGATCCAATTGTACCAAACCAATCGAAGCCATGATATCCGTCATGTTGCACTTGTAGGCTGGTGTTACGATATCGTATTCCCATGAACCCAATTGCATCTTGGCAAGAGCATCTTTAGTTTGCCCGTGAAGGGAAAGGATTTGGAACTCCTTGTACATCTCTTCGTCATCAATCGCTGGATTGGCTTTCCATGTCGCACTTCCTCCCTCAGCAGTTGTAAAGTTCTTAACAGCGTGGAATGAGAAGGAAGTAAAGTCAGCGATCGAACCAGCCGGTTGCCCTTTGTAAGTAGATCCCAAAGCATGAGCACTATCAGAGACAATCACGATACGGTTAAAGGCCTTTTGCCACTTGCTAGCAGCTGTAAAGAGGTCACGTTTTTTCTCCACGACTTGGAACAAACGGTCATAGTCGCAAACAATCCCTGCAAGCTCAACCGGAATAATCACCTTAGTTTTCTCAGTAATAGCTTGCTCAAGCAAGTCATAGTCCATTTCAAAAGTATCTGCTTGAATATCCACCATGACAGGGGTCGCTCCCACGTGTGTGATGACACTACATGAAGCTGTATAAGTCATAGCTGGAACGATGACTTCATCACCAGGTCCCACTTCCAAAACACGCAAAATCAACTCAAGAGCTGCAGTCGCAGAGTTGAGGCAGACAGTCTTAGGTGTCTGTGTGTATTGAGACAAGCGACGCTCCAGTTCTTTTGTCTTAGGACCTGTTGTGATCCAACCAGAGCGCAGGGTATCCGCTACTTCAGCAATTTCAGCTTCGGTAATATCGGGTGGTGAAAATGGAATATTGTAATTTGGCATTGATTTGCTCCTTTTATCTGTACTCATTTTCTCATGACTACTTTATTTTAGCACTTCAAACACGGTTTGAAACATAATTTTGATGTCTCCAAGGAAACTAAACTCTCGGAGATAGGCGAGGTTATAGCGCATCTTTTCAGGAAGGACATGTTCGACATAGGCCTGGTCAACCGACAAGCCTTTCTCCGTCATTTGACTGATGATGGTGTCCTCATCCTTGTAGTTGATGCTGGCTGGAGAGGTAATTCCTGCTGGTAAAAGCAAGGTCGCCATCATTTCAGGACTATACTGCTCGGTGTAGCGTGGCACTTCAGGTCGTGTCCCAACAAAGGACATTTCGCCTTTAAGGACATTGACCAGCTGAGGCAGTTCGTCCAAACGCACACGTCGAATGAAATTTCCCACTTTGGTAATGCGACTATCGTTAGCAGAAGTCACCAGGCTTCCTTTTTTATCCGCATCCGTTACCATAGTACGGAACTTCCAAATCTTGAACGGACGGTTGTACTGGGTCACGCGCTCTTGCTTATAAATGACAGGTCCCTTGCTATCCAACTTGATCCAAATGCTCAAGACAAGAAAGACGGGAGAGGTCAAAAGTAGCAAAAACAGGGCCAGAACCCAGTCCAGGCAACGCTTGAAAACCAGCGAACCTTTCCTTTTAGAGACAAGCTGGTAGTAAGACTTAACCTCGCTTGATTTCATTTCCACGGGCAAGTCTTCCCATTTCAGCATGCTGTTTCTCCTTTGTTTTTATTATACTATTTGTCAACATTTTTCATTATACCACAAAATGGAAAAGGCGGTGAAAGAAATCTGTAATTTGAAGGATTTCCTTCTTACACTCAATGAAAATCAAAGTACAGCTTTTAGGTTGCAGATAAAGCTGACATGGCTTGAATAGATTTTCAAAGAATATTAAGACATGGCTCCTGCCTGCAAGCTATACATCTTGTGATAGGTCCCTCCCAAGGCCAAGAGTTCCTCATGGGTTCCACTCTCGATGATGCGCCCCTTGTCCAAAACGTAGATACAGTTGGCGTCTTGGATGGTCGAAAGGCGATGAGCAATAGCAATGGTCGTCCGACCCTGTCTCATCTTAGCTAGGGAATCTTGAACCAAACTTTCTGTTTCCGAATCAATATTGGCTGTCGCTTCATCCAAAATCAGGATTTTAGGTTGACTAGCAACTGTTCTGGCAAAGGCAAGAAGCTGGCGTTGGCCAGTAGAAAAGCTCGAACCACGCTCAGATACAGGTGCATTATAACCCTGCGGAAGCTCCTGAATAAAGGAATCTGCATCGACAAAGGCAGCCGCAGCCTGGACCTGATCATCACTAATGTCTTGGTACATGGCGATATTGGACTTGATAGTCCCATGATAGAGGAAGGGATCCTGCAAGACCAGACCGATGTTCTTTCTCAGCTCTTCCTGACTGTAGTCCCTAATATCCACACCATCCAAGAGAACTCGGCCTGACTGAAATTCATAAAAACGCATGAGGACATTGATAATAGATGATTTCCCCGAACCTGTATGACCTACAAAGGCAATGGTTTCCCCCTTGTTAACTGAAAAAGAAATGTCATCCAGAATCGGGTGTTTGCCATCATATGAGAAACACACATGTTCAAAACGAATATTGCCTTCTGTAATCTTTGCTTGGCTATCCTTTTGAAGGGGTTCATAGGTCCTCTCATCAATCAAGGCAAAAACACGGCCTGCAGAAACCATAGAAGTTTGAAGGGTTGAAAAGTTTTGCGTCACCTCAATCAAGGGGTCAAAGAGACGATTGATGTACTGGATAAAGGCATACATAGTTCCTGCTGTTATTCCCAGATAAAGCCCACGGTAGCCAAAATAGGCCATCAAAACTGCGTAGCCTAGGAGTTTCAACAAACTCATGGCAGGTCTCAAAAAGAGGGCATCCAAGGCTACAGAACGGTTGGCATAGACCAAATGTTCTTGGTTGATTTCATCAAATTCTGCCTGCAGGCGCTTCTCTTGATTAAAGGCCTGGATAATCCTGATTCCCTCGATATTCTCTGCCAGCTTACTATTGATATCTGACAAGAGACTTCTGGTTTTTTCGATGATTTTCACTGACTTTTTCCGATAGAGATTGACCAACAGGAAAATCAAGGGTAGAAAGAGCAGGACTAAAGCTGTCAAACGAAAATCCAGCACCAACATGGTATAAAGGGTTGTTAGAAAAATGAAAACTGCTGAGATAAAGCTGGATAAAATCCCCGAAAACATATCACTGATGGTTTCGGTATCATTTGTCAAACGAGAAACGATGGAGCCTGCTGGCGTCTTGTCAAAGTAAGACATACCCAGTTTCTCCATATTGGCAAAGGCATCGCGACGAATATCTCTAACAATACTGTAGGACACCCGCGCAAAGAGAAGATTCCCGACATACTGGACCAGAGTTTGTAGGATATAAAGACCATAGTAGACCAGCAAAACGGTCACGGCCAGTTGATTAATATTGCTGAGGTACTGATCGATAAAGTGGGAAGCCACAAGGGGAATGACACTTTTAATGACCGTCGTCGCTAGGAGAAAACTGAGTGCCAAAAAGGTCAGGAGGCCGTAGGGCTTGAGATAGGACATCAAGCGCTTCAATACAGCCCATTGTTCTTTCTTATTCTGCATCTTCTTCTCCTTTCATTTCCAACTGCTGAGACTGGTAGGTTTGGGCATACCAGCCATCTAGGACTAGCAGGTCTTCGTGCGTGCCCCGTTCTATGATTTGGCCATTTTGCAGAACCAAAATCAGATCTGCATGGACAACTGCACTGAGGCGATGGGCTGTGATAATGGTTGTCTTATCCCTCCGCGTCTCCTTGAGATTGTCGATGATGGCATACTCCGTCTTGGCATCCACGGCGGACAAGGAATCATCTAGAATCAAGATATCAGGGTCTAAAATCATAGCCCGACTCATAGCCAGACGTTGCTTTTGACCACCTGAAAGACTGACTCCTTTTTCACCGATAACTGTATCAAAGCCCTGAGGCATGTCTACAATATCTTGGTAAACTTGAGCTAGCTTAGTCGCTTCCTCAACTGCTGAAAGGGGCAAGTTCGGATTACCGAAGCGGATATTGTCTAAGATAGAGGTCGCAAAGAGAAACTGATCCTGAGGGACATAGCCCATGAGACTGCGAAGGTCTGTCAGACGATAGTCCCGAATATCATGACCGTTTAGATAAATAGCTCCCTTATCCACATCGTATTCTCGCAAGAGAAGGTTAATCAAGGACGTTTTCCCAGAGCCTGTCTGCCCGACTAAGCCTAGGGTTTGCCCTTTTTCCAGACTAAAGTGAACATCCGTCAGTGTCTCCTCATTTTCAAAGGCAAAGCTGTCAATGGCGTACTCCAAACGTCCATTTTCGATACTGTCCAGAGGACATTCAGGATCTTTTATAGGTGATTCCTGAGATAAAAGATCCTCAATCCGCTGATAAGAAACCTTTCCTCGCTGAGTAATATTAAAGAGGAAACCAATAGCCATAAGAGGCCAGACCAACATATCCAAATAACTGATAAAGGTGACCAGATTCCCAACCGTGATTTGCCCTTTCTGAACCATCAAAGAACCGACCAAGAGGGTTAAGACATAGGATGAACCAACAAACAAGAGAACCATAGGGTCAAAGAGACTATCGTATTTCATGGTTTGCAGGTTCTTCTGGAAGGTCAATTCATTGACTGCCTGAAAGGACTTCAACTCGTCCGCCTGGTAACCGAAAGACTTGGTCACTTTAATACCTGATACGGACTCCTGCACCTTGTTATTGAGTTCAGAAAAGGCGGCTTGCGATTCGCCAAAAGCCTTGTGGGTCTTTCTCCCTAGACGACTGGTCGCATAAGCCATGAAAGGTAAGGGTAGAATGGCAACTAGCGTCATTTGCCACGAAATGCTAAAGAGCATGGTCAGCAAGGTCACCAAAGCCGTGATAGAGGCATCCACGGCAGACATAACACCGCCCCCTGCCAGACGCGTTAGGGCATTGATATCGTTGGTTGCGTGTGCCATCAGGTCCCCAGTCCGATAGGTTTGATAAAAGGCTGGAGACATTTTTGTGAAATGCTCAAACAAGCGAGAGCGCATAATCTGTCCCAAACGGTAGGAAGTCCCAAGGATATACATACGCCAAACATAGCGCAGATAGTACATCCCAAAGGCCGCAAGAAGCAAGTAAAATAGGTCAAGAAGGAGGGCCTGCTGGGTTAATTGCCCTGATGTGATAGCATCAATGACTCGTCCCATAACCATAGGTGGAATGAGATTGAGAACGGAAACCAAAACCAGGGCCACAATCCCGACTAGATAACGGCGTTTTTCTAACTTGAAAAACCACCAAAGTTTTTGAATAATGGACATAACATCCCTTTCTGATTGCAAATAGAAACCTGAGGCCAAGACCCCAGGTTTTTCTTATTCATAGGTTACGACTGTGACCGCACCCTTGTCATACTCAGCGATAAAGATATTGGCTACATTGTCATGCCCTTGCTTGCTGAGGTTATCAAGCAACCACTCTTCGTTACGACCAATCGACTCCAAAACATCGACTTGTATCACACCGTC
Organism: Streptococcus sp. 27098_8_51; assembly: GCF_041432205.1. GTDB lineage: Bacteria > Bacillota > Bacilli > Lactobacillales > Streptococcaceae > Streptococcus. The sequence goes on along the minus strand of NZ_JAPVZE010000013.1, from coordinate 35,869 downwards.
AGTCACAACTGGATACTTAGGATTTTCATCCCCCATTTGGACCACGATGAGTTGGCCATTTTGCTCCTGCACAGCGCATTTGACCTGTTTCATCTGGAAAATCCCTTGGCTACGAAGTTTGAGAGCAACTTCTGCTGCAGACAAACCAACTGAACGACAGGCTTCTGGGTCAATCTGCCCATTTTTGATAAGGAGAGTTGGTTTTCCATCAATCAAGCGTTTGACAAAACGAACATAGTTATTGAGCCACTTGAGGGTCAAGACCAAAATCGTCCACATCATCAAAATCACTGCGTACTGCAGAATGCTAATAGAACTATTGTAAATCACCCCACCGATAATACCACCGAGAACATAGTTCTGAATTTGGTCTGTCGCAGAGTTAGGCGCCAGATTTCCCTTTCCTGTCACATTGATAACAAAAACAAGCGAGAAAAGACCCAAGGCCAGTTTGATTAAAATTTCCATATAATTGAGTGTCATTTATTTACCTCCACCAATTCAATAGCGTCTGTTTGATGCAATTCTAATTTCTCTAAAAGATACTTGTCTGGTTGGCTCCCGTTCATGGCGCGGTAGAAATTTGGACCTACCTTGACAAGCGCTCCATCAGTGGCTGCAGAAGTATTGACATAAACTTCTGATTTATCCACTCCCAAGTCTTTGGAAACAACCTCTATGAAATGAAGTGAAGTTTGAAATTGGTTGTTAGAGGCTTGATTGGTCTGGTATTTTGAGATTGTCACCAAAAGCATGGCCACCAAGGTCAAGGCCAAAATCATGACCAATTCCCGAAACTTAGTCCCCTTTTTATCTCGATAGGCTTTAAAAGCAAAAAATCCTGTGATAGCTAGGAGCACAATCCCAAAGCCAATCATGATGCCATTTTGCTGACTGATTTGGCTAAGTACATAGTCATATGAGTAAAATTTCATTTATTTTCACTCCCTTTCATAAAATCATTCTTAATTATAAACGAAAGAGAGTGATTTTTCAAGCCATACGTTGGGGAAATGGACCTTTTTTTGGTATAATAAAATCTATAATCTGAATGAAAAAGGTAACTTTATGAAACTCATCTCATGGAATATTGATTCCCTCAATGCTGCCCTAACTAGTGACTCAACTCGTGCCAAATTGTCCCAAGAAGTACTACAAACCTTGGTCGCTGAAAATGCTGATATCATCGCTATCCAAGAAACCAAGCTTTCTGCCAAGGGTCCTACTAAAAAACACTTGGAAATTTTAGCTGAACTCTTTCCAAACTACGAAAACACGTGGCGTTCTTCTCAAGAACCTGCCCGCAAAGGCTATGCTGGAACCATGTTCCTTTATAAGAAAGAACTCACACCCACTGTCACTTTTCCAGAAATCGGTGCCCCTTCTACCATGGACTTAGAAGGTCGCATCATCACTCTAGAATTTGATGAATTTTTCGTGACCCAAGTTTACACTCCAAACGCTGGCGACGGCCTCAAACGTTTGGAAGAACGCCAAGTCTGGGATGTCAAATATGCGGAGTACTTGGCTGAACTAGACAAAGAAAAACCAGTCCTTGCGACCGGTGACTACAATGTAGCCCACAATGAAATCGACCTTGCAAATCCTGCCAGCAACCGCCGTTCACCTGGATTTACCGACGAGGAACGTGCTGGATTTACCAACCTTTTGGCAACTGGATTTACCGACACCTTCCGTCATGTTCATGGCGATGTTCCAGAACGCTACACTTGGTGGGCACAACGTAGCAAGACTTCTAAAATCAACAATACAGGCTGGAGAATCGACTACTGGCTGACCAGCAACCGCGTGGCTGACAAGGTAACCAAGTCTGATATGATTGACTCCGGTGCGCGTCAAGACCATACGCCGATTGTATTGGAAATTGAACTCTAAGGAGAAAGCTAATGGACTATCAAGCTGTCATTCCTGAATTTGTAGTATCTGACCTCGAAAAGTCACGCCACTTCTACTGCGACTTGCTGGGATTTTCTGTCGAATACGAGCGTCCAGAGGAGAAATTTCTCTTCCTCTCGCTTGAAGACTGCCAACTTATGCTAGAAGAAGGCAGCACAGAAGAATTAGCCCAACTAACCTATCCTTTCGGGCGCGGTGTCAATATTTCCTTTGGTATTGAAGATGTCCCTCAGCTCCACCAAAAACTGCTGGAGGCCAACTATCCTATTTATCGTCCGCTGACAAAAAGAGAATTTCGAGTGGGAGATAGCTTTATTTACCCTCATGAATTTGCGATTTTGGATCCAGATGGTTATTTTCTAAGATTTAGCGAATAGAATAATCGAAGTCTACAATACTATCTAGCCTTGTAGGCTTTTTCGTTCGCTTTTATGATCTATTTACTAACAAAATATTTGATTTCTAAAGCTATTTAGTGTAAAATAATAACATTAACGCTATTGCGTTTGATAATAGTATCATTTTACTTGTTTATGTCGTGAATTGGCACGACGTTTCTACAAGGTGCCGGAACACCTAACAATGAGTATGTCAGCTGAAGGTATGGTTTTGACCATGCCTATTTTGGGGACTTACTTAGGGGATTAAGTAGGTTCTTTTTCTATTTCTTGCTAGAAACTCTAAACAAGTAAATGAAGCATCTTTTAGACTTTAGGAGGTCTTATGAAATTATTAGAAGAGCGCATCCTTCAGGATGGGCATATCTTGGGTGACAATATCCTCAAGGTAGATTCCTTTTTAACCCACCAAGTTGACTATCGTTTGATGCGGGAGATTGGTAAGGTATTTGCGGAAAAATTCGCGTCTGCTGGCATTACCAAGGTCGTGACCATTGAAGCTTCAGGGATTGCCCCAGCTGTTTTTACAGCTGAAGCCTTAGACGTTCCCATGATTTTCGCAAAGAAAGCTAAAAACATCACCATGAACGAAGGCATCTTAACTGCTGAGGTTTACTCCTTTACCAAGCAGGTGACGAGCACAGTTTCCATCGCTGGGAAATTCCTCTCACCTGATGACAAGGTCTTGATTATCGATGATTTCCTAGCCAATGGACAAGCTGCCAAAGGCTTGATCCAAATCATCGAACAGGCCGGAGCAAAAGTCGAAGCCATCGGTATTGTTATCGAAAAATCATTCCAGGATGGTCGTGATTTGCTCGAGAAAGCTGGCTATCCAGTTCTATCACTCGCTCGTTTGGAACGTTTTGAAAACGGTCAGGTCGTATTTAAGGAGGCAGATCTCTAATGCAACAACAAGAAAAACACTCGCAAGCAGCGGTTCTAGGGCTTCAGCACCTTCTCGCAATGTACTCAGGCTCTATCCTAGTTCCTATCATGATTGCGACAGCTCTTGGCTATTCAGCTGAGCAGTTGACCTACTTAATTTCCACAGATATCTTCATGTGTGGGGTAGCTACCTTCCTTCAACTTCAACTCAACAAACACTTTGGTGTTGGACTACCAGTCGTTCTTGGAGTTGCTTTCCAGTCAGTCGCTCCTTTGATTATGATTGGTCAGAGCCACGGTAGTGGGGCCATGTTTGGTGCCCTTATCGTATCAGGAATCTATGTGGTTCTGATTTCAGGTATTTTCTCAAAAGTGGCCAATCTCTTCCCATCTATCGTAACAGGATCTGTTATTACGACCATCGGACTAACTTTGATTCCTGTCGCTATCGGAAATATGGGAAATAATGTTCCAGAGCCAACTGGTCAGAGTCTCTTGCTTGCAGCTATCACTGTTCTAATCATCCTCTTGATTAACATCTTTACCAAAGGATTTATCAAGTCTATCTCCATTTTGATTGGGCTGGTTGTCGGAACTACCATTGCTGCTACCATGGGCTTAGTAGACTTCTCTCCAGTCTCTGCAGCTCCACTCGTTCACATCCCAACTCCATTCTACTTTGGTACTCCAACTTTTGAAATCTCTTCTATCGTCATGATGTGTATCATCGCAACGGTTTCCATGGTGGAGTCGACTGGTGTTTACCTAGCTTTGTCAGATATTACCAATGACCCAATCGACAGCACGCGCCTTCGCAACGGTTACCGCGCAGAAGGTTTGGCTGTACTTCTCGGAGGAATCTTTAACACCTTCCCTTATACAGGATTTTCACAAAACGTTGGCTTGGTCAAATTGTCTGGTATCAAGACCCGTCTGCCAATCTATTATGCAGCTGGTTTCCTAGTCCTCCTTGGACTCCTACCTAAGTTTGGCGCCCTTGCCCAAATCATTCCAAGTCCTGTTCTTGGTGGCGCTATGCTGGTGATGTTTGGTTTTGTTTCCCTTCAAGGGATGCAAATCCTAGCCCGCGTTGACTTTGCTAACAATGAACACAACTTCCTTATCGCAGCTGTATCAATCGCTGCTGGTGTAGGTCTAAATAACAGTAACCTCTTCGTCAGCATGCCGACAGCCTTCCAAATGTTCTTCTCAAACGGAATCGTCGTAGCCAGCCTACTTGCCATTGTACTCAATGCAGTATTAAACCGGAAAAAGAAATAAGAAAAAGAGGTGTGAGCCTCTTTTTTTGTTTATAACTAATGAATAATTATAGTAAAAATAAATCCGCTAAAAATCCTTCTCTTAACATCTCTAAATTAAATACATTCATAATGTGACTAAATGCTTCTGCTAGTGGTAAGTGCGCTGTTTTCCATCCTTGACCATCAGTAACCCAAACAAATTCAACATCGTCATCTGAGGAAATAACAAATTGACTAAGTTCAGTAAATTCTCCAGCCACCGCTTTTAATTTACTTCCTCCTCCTCCATAGTAATTCGTTTCAATCAGCCAAACCTTATGTTTTTCTCGGGAATAAACTGCAACATCAAATCTTCTCTCAGACTTATCAACAGGTACTTTAATTCCCCACTTATCCTTAATAAATTGGGCTGTAGCTTGAGATTTCCATTCCAATTTTTGCTCCTGAGAAATTTTTGCTACATGTCTCTCTAAAATCCCCTCCATGGTTGTTCCACTTCGGTTTTTTCGTGCATTGCTATCTAATCCAGTCTCTACTCCATAAACATAATCAACTAATGAACGATTAGCATGTTGTTGTAAAAAATTTAATAAACCAGATTGCTCAATAAATTTCATGTAATCATCTATTCTACTAGTGTCTATCGTTTTGAAATCCAATTGCTCAAAAGACATATTATCGTTTTCATCTATTGTTAAAACATCTAAAACTTTATCACGACTTGCAATCAAGCTAGGAATTGCTTTTAACAAATTAGGTTGTTTAGTGAACAAGTGTAGTGCTTCTAAATAGATATCATCCTTACCAATTAAGTAGTTTAATGTATTCAACTCTAACTCGTACTTCTTAGTCTCACGTTCAACTTTCTCCCAGTTTACATAATACTCGGGAGTACGATTTGTTATTGAGAGCGTATTTAAAAAATTTTGTAATCTATCTTCTGATGATAAAGAAATGTAAGTATTAAAATTCATGTTTTCCTTTCTTGCTAATTAAAATAATCCAAAAAATGACATGTCGTATTCATCAAGCATTATTTTAATACCATCCCCACGTAACATTTCAAAAGTATCTCGATATTTATCTTGACCAAAGAAACTTTTATTTCCAACAAATATAAATTGCACGGAAAATGGCTCACCCTCTTGCACACTATCTAACAAACGTTGATAAATACGTCGTTTATTTCCGAATCCCAGTAGTTTTTCATCGACACTTCCTTCACTTTCCTGCCATTTTTTCTCAACTATATAAACTGTATGATTTTCAAAATTTATAAATACTTCATCTGGTTTCCATTGTTTAGAATTGGTATTATCAATTCCCAATTCTTTCAAAAAATCATAAAATCTATATTGAGGCATAATCTTACCGATGAGTTCTTCTTCCCCAATTCTAAAAACTTCAAAACCTTTTGTCGCTTTTCTATCTTTAAAATCTATTTCTTTAACTTTATAGCCAGGAAGGGAGTCTACTAATTCCGAAAAGTCAGTATCTCTTTCAAATTTCAAACCATGAATGGTCGTTTTTGCCCCTCCTCCATGTTTATTTGGTTTTCTTGCCATAGTTTTCCTCCTCCAATCTTTTTTTAGCTATTTCCAGATATTCTTTTTCAGCATCAATACCTATAAATCTTCTACCTAATCGCTTCGCAACAACGCCCGTAGTGCCACTACCAACAAATGGATCTAAAATATAATCACCTTTTTTCGTAGAAGCTAAAATAATACGTTCTAATAGATACTCTGGCTTTTGTGTTGGATGCTTCCCAGCCCATTTCTCAGCTTTTTTCGTCAAAGCACCTGTCCAAACATCTTTCATTTGCTTACCATCATTTAGCTCTTTCATCAAATCATAATTGTAATAATGACGAGCTTTTTTATCATTTTTTCTTGCCCATAAAATAGTTTCAGTAGAATGAGTGAAATAACGACAGGATAAATTAGGTGCAGGGTTTGTTTTCTGCCAAGTAATGTTATTCAAAATTTTAAAACCTTCTTGCTCTAATGCCATTCCAACTGAGTAAATATTATGCAAACTTCCTGAAATCCAAATAGTCCCATTCGGCTTCAAAACTTCTTTTGCTAAACGAATCCATTTACGATTGAATTCGTGCTTTTCCTCAAAGGAAGAAATCTTATCCCAATCTCCTTTATCAACGGAAACAACTTGTCCCCCTGAATTAGATATTCCACCATTACTTAAAAAATATGGTGGGTCAGCAAAGATCATATCCATACTCTCTGGTTTCATTTTTGATAATAATTTAAACGTATCTGCATGAACAAGAATCATTTTGTCTTTATTATAGTATGGTTTTGTCATTAAAACACCCCCATACTTATATTCGTTAATTTTCATAATTTGTAACTATAATTTCAGAAATTTTTCCTCGACTTGAAGACTTAGCCCCATTTGTTCTTGTAGCCTCTACATAATGGATATTAAAATCTCGGTATAATTCCTCTACTAAATGACTCGATGAATTTGACAGCATAACATAAGCACCTGCATTGCTTAGTCTCCTAAATGTATCTCTTAATCTAACTTGGTCATCATAAGAAAAACCTTCATGAGTATACGATGTAAAAGCACTTGTATCAGATAATGGTATATACGGAGGATCGAAATAAATAAAATCTCCTTCTTGAACATCTAAGAGTGCATCCTCAAAATCGCCCGTTCTAATTTCTATTAGATTGTTATTTAGATAATCTGAAATAGCAAATATTAGCTCTTCATCAACAATTTTAGGATTCTTATAGCTACCGTATGGCACATTGAATTGATTTTTAGAATTCACTCGATATAAGCCATTAAAATCAACTTTTAGCATATATAGAATTCGAGCAGCTCTTTGGACATTGGACATATTGTTTATTCTATCATCACGATCAGCTGATCGCAATTGTAAGTAATAATCTTTTGAATTATTTTCCTGATGATACTTCAATAAATCAATTAACTCCTGAGGATTATCCCTGATTTGTTGGTAACAGTTGGTTAACTCAGAATTATAATCATTAATAACAGCCCTTTCAGGAGCTATATCAAAAAATAATGCCCCCCCTCCAATAAAAGGTTCATAATAATCATTATACATTTCAGGCATAAGTTCTTTTATGATAGGTAATAATTGTCGTTTACCGCCTGTCCATTTAGTGAATGGTTGTAGAATAACTTTTTTCGTTTGTTCAATATTCATACTTAGTATTATACCACAGAAACATAACCATTAGCTTGGTATTTTACTACTCTTATAAATTAAAAATGAGTAGGCTATATTTGTCCTACTCATCTATCTCTATATCCTTACCTGTCTGTCTTCAGACCGCTGACCTGTGATAAACATGGTAAAGGTTGCCTTGCAGACATTTCTGCCTTCTTGATTGGTGATATCGACATCCACGACACAGGTTGTGCGACCTTGATGGACACATTCTCCTTTAATGGTCAGCACATCATCTAGCTTTCCTGCTTTGAGGTAGTTGATAGAGGACTGGAGTGTCACTCCATCAAGCCCTAGCGAGATAACCACCAAACCACTAATCTGGTCACAAAGGGTGAAGAGATAGCCACCATGGGCATTGCCATAGTAGTTGAGCGACGAGTCCACTACTTTTGTCGTCACCACAACATGACCATCTCTCATTTTTTCTATCTCGTAATTTTCAAAGGCAGATATAGCGTCAAAATGAAAATCTTTCATCGTTTCCTCCTGATAGTTCAAACGACACTATGATACTACTTTTTATAGGACTGTGCAAGGAGAAAGCTCCTAGTCTGGCAAAATTCCAATCTGCTCTACAAAGCGCATAAAGGCTACCTGTCCTTGTTCCGTCTGCTTGTAAACCCCCGCGTCCTCCAGAACACGTGCAAAGATAGCACCCACAGAGTCCTTGACGATTTCAAGGGCTTTTTCTTTATCTGCTAGGTCCGGATGTTGGGCTTTGAGCTGGTCTGCCCATTCCTGATGATAGTCTGCAACTGCTTCATCATCTCCTACAAGATAGCTTGCAACTTGCTCCACTTCTGCTTTCAAACGAGGTGGTAAGATAGCCAAGCCCATGACCTCAATCAAGCCGATATTTTCCTTCTTGATATGTTGGACATCCTTGTGGGGATGATAGATACCATCCGGATGCTCTGGCGATGTCTGATTGTCACGCAAGACCAAGTCCAACTCAAACTGTCCATCTCGTTTACGGGCAATCGGTGTAATGGTATGGTGTGGTGTTCCATTACTTTCTGCCAATACTTGCACACTTGGATCTGAATACTGTCGCCATTCCTGCAATATCTTATCAGCCAAGTTGATCAAATCCTCTTTAGAATCCGAAGTCAAACGTAGCACTGACATTGGCCACTTGACAATCCCAGCCTTGACCTGCTCAAAACCAGCAAAACAAAAAGTCTTTTGCAAAGGAGCCAATTCCATAGGAAATACGTGACGACCTCCCTGATAGTGGTCATGGGTGAGAATAGAGCCCCCCACGATTGGCAAGTCGGCATTAGAGCCCGCAAAATAGCCTGGAAACTGCTCTACGATAGCTAGCAGGCGCTCAAAACTCTGACGACTAATGGCCATGGGACGATGCTGGCCGTCTAAGAAAATACAGTGCTCATTAAAATAAGCATAGGGCGAATACTGGAAGCCCCACTCCTGACCCGCCATTTCAAAACGGATAATGCGGTGATTGCTGCGAGCTGGATGGTTAACCCGACCATGGTAGCCTTCGTTCTCTAGACAGAGCTGACACTGGGGATAATTGCTAGCTTGCACCAACTTGGCTGCCGCAATCTCCTTTGGATCCTTTTCAGGCTTAGAGAGGTTGATGGTAATCTCAAGTTCTCCGTAGTCAGATGCTACACGATAAGCAATATTTTTAGCAATGGCCTTGAGCTTGATGTAGTCGTTTTTCTGGCTGAGCTGGTAAAAATCCCCTATCGCCTGCTCAGGAGATTGGGCATAAGTTGCCCAGAAATCACGATTGACCTGACTTGGACAAGGGGTTACCAAGTCCATCAGTTCAGCACCTAGGATTTCACGTGCAGTCTGACTATCCTCAATCGTCTCTAATCGAACCGCCTCCTCGACCAGCTGGTCCTTGAGGTCAATCAACTCATCCAGATCAGTCTCAACTTCCAAAGCACCTTCTCCCACTCGAACCAAAACACGATTGGTCAAGTAGATTCGATCCATTTCCTCAAATGAACTTTCAGAAATGATATGTGTTATAAATTTATCTACTAAGGTCACTATAGAGCCTCCTTTTGACTAATCAAGGACGCGAGTGCCACCTGCAACTTCAGCGATATAGAAGCTTGGAGCGTATCCAACTACTTCCTCATAGTGCTTGCCAACAGCTGCTTTAAAGGCCTCAACAGCATCTTTTTGCACCAAAGCAATGGCACAGCCACCAAAACCTGCTCCTGTCATACGAGCACCGAGAACACCTTCTTGATCCCAAGCTGTGTGGACAAGGGTATCCAATTCCAAGCCAGTTACTTCATAATCATACTCAAGAGAAACGTGTGACGCATTCATCAAGCGACCAAATGTTTCCAAATCACCTGCTTGAAGGGCTGCTTGAGCTTTAAGGGTACGTTGGTTTTCAAGCACAGCATGGCGAGCTCGTTTCAAACGATTTTCGTCTTTAATCAGGTAGCTGTATTGGTCAAAGGCCCACTCATCCAATTCACCCAAGGTCTGAATATCCAAGGCAACTTGCAATTCTTCCACAGCTTTTTCACACTCGGCACGGCGCTCATTGTATTTAGAGTCCGCTAGTTCACGGCGTTTGTTGGTGTTCATGATAACAACGACATTGTCTTTTAAATCAAGTGGCACCAAGTCGTATTCTAGAGTGTTGGTATCTAGGTAAATAGCACGTTGGTCTGCACCCATACCGATAGCAAACTGGTCCATGATACCAGAGTTGACTCCGATAAAGTTGTTTTCTGTTTGTTTTCCAATTTTAACCAAATCCAAACGGTCTAGTTTTAAATCAAAGAGATGCTCTGCCACAACCCCTGTCAAGAGTTCCAAGGATGCTGATGAAGACAAGCCAGCACCATTTGGGATATTCCCAAAGACATAAAAATCAAAACCTTTGTCAATGACATGTCCAGCTTCTTGCAAGAAATGAAGGACACCTTTTGGATAATTGGTCCAGTTATGCTCTTTTTCAAATTTGAGGTCAGCAAGAGGCACTTCGATAATGCCCTTGTCCTCAAAGTTGGCTGAGTAGAAACGCAAAACTTGATCGTCACGCTTGCGAGCCGCCCCATAAGTTCCCAAGGAAATAGCAGCTGGAAAAACGTGCCCACCGTTGTAGTCTGTGTGTTCACCAATCAAATTGATACGACCTGGTGAAAAGAAAGTTTGGTCTGCTTCTTGACCAAAAACGGCAAGAAAGTCTTTGCGAAGGGCTTCAGTAGTAAGATCTTGTGTCATATAAATTCTCCTTTGACTGTCGTTAAGTCACCTTAACGTGTAATCGTTTTCTTCTATTGTATCCAAGGGAGTTGCCAAGGTCAATCCTTTTTACTAAACTTTTACTAAACTATCAGTAAAAAGCAGAAAAATATGATATACTAACCTAAAAGGAGGAGGATTTATGGCTACCTTAAAAGACATCGCACAGCTAGCCTCTGTCTCTATCGCGACCGTATCTCGTGTCCTCAATCGCGACCAGAGTCTATCTGTTACAGAAGAAACCAGACACCGTATTTTAACTGTCGCTGAAGAGCTGGGCTACACCAAGCATCTCAAGACAGGCGAATCCCACAAGCCCAAGCAAAAGATTGCCATTATCCAATGGGTCAGCGAACAAGGGGAGTTGGACGACCTCTACTACTACCAGATTCGTCTCGGTATTGAAAAAAGAGCCCAAGAGTTGGACTATGATATCTTGCGCTATTTTAACGACCATCCTTTTACATTAAGCGAGGAAGTGATCGGCATTCTCTGCATCGGAAAGTTCAGCCGAGCTCAGATTGCTGCCTTTGAAGAATACCAAAAACCTTTAGTCTTTATAGACAGCGATACCCTCTCATTAGGTCATACCTGTATTATCACTGACTTTTACACTGCTGTGAAACAAGTTGTAGACCATTTCCTCAGCCAAGGGATGAACCGTATTGGAATTCTCACAGGCCTTGAGGAAACAACCGACCAGGAAGAAATTATCCAGGATAAGCGGCTAGAGAATTTCAAAGACATTACCCAAGCAAATGGTATCTACCATGAAGAACTGGTCTTTCAGGGGAGCTTTACTGCCCAGTCTGGCTATGACTTGATGAAGGAGGCCATTCACAAGCTAGGAGAACAACTCCCACCAGCCTTTTTCGCTGCCAGCGATAGTTTAGCCATCGGCGCCCTTCGTGCCCTTCAAGAAGCTGGAATTAGCCTACCAGACCGCGTCAGTCTCATTTCTTTTAACGACACTAGCCTGACCAAGCAGGTCTATCCTCCCCTCTCCAGTATCACTGTCTATACCGAGGAAATGGGCCGAGCAGGTATGGATATTCTTAATAAGGAAGTTCTCCATGGTCGGAAAATTCCTAGCCTGACTATGCTGGGAACCAGACTGACTTTGAGAGAAAGTACGCTGCCATAACTCAACAAATATACCAACGCAAAAAATCCTAATAGAGAGTCTCAATTCTCCATTAGGATTTTCATTGTTAATCCATCACAATCATAGACTTAATGGTCTTGCGTTCATCCATATCTTTATAAGCCTGGTCGATATCTTCCAGTTTATAACTTGAAGTAAAGACGCGACCTGGATTGATGTCTCCATCAAGAACCGCTTTTAACAAAACTTGTTTGTCATAAGTAGTAACTGAGGCTGCTCCACCTGCCACTGAAATATTTTGGGCAAATGTAGAACCGAGCGCACAGTTATTGTAATGAGGAACACCAACGAATCCTAAACGTCCACCATTGTGAAGAACCCCAAGGGCTTGATCTACGGCTGCTTCAGTCCCAACACATTCAAGGGCTGCATCTGCTCCACCACCAAGGATTTCACGGACTTTGGCAATTCCCTCTTCGCCACGTTCAGCCACAACAGCTGTCGCACCTGATTCCAAGGCCATCTTTTGGCGATCTTCATGACGACTCATAAGGACAATCTGCGACGCTCCACGCATCTTAGCTGAAATAACAGCACATTGGCCAACAGCCCCATCCCCGATAACGACAACCTTATCCCCTTTTTGAACATTAGCAACACGCGCTGCATGGTAACCGGTCGGCATGACATCAGCCAGTGTCAAAAGTGACTTGAGCATACCTTCTGTGTAGTCAGAAGGTTGTCCAGGGATTTTAACCAGCGCCCAGTTTGCATAGTGAAAACGAATATATTCCGCCTGAAAATCGCCTCCCAAGTTATTACCAACATGATTGTCGCAAGAACCGTCAAAGCCAGCAAGACAGGCATCACACTCCCCACAGCCATGGGTAAAAGGGACAATGACAAAATCACCTGGTTTCACCGTCATAATGGCTTCCCCAGTTTCTTCGACAATCCCAATCGCTTCGTGTCCACTATTTTTGTGTCCAGCTTTCGTTTCTGGATTACGGTACCTCCATAAATCTGAACCACAAACGCACGCACGAACTACACGAATAATCACATCATCCGCTTCTATTATTTGCGGACGTTCAATACTAGCAAGACCAACCTGACCTGCCTTTGTATATACTGCTGATTTCATTTAAAATTTTCCTTCCTTGTAAAGTTTAATTTTGTGATTTAAGCGATTTAAAGCCGTCTGTAAATGAGACAAGCGCTTCTCTAATTTTTTCTTTTCGTCTTCTAAAATACCAAGCCTTTCCTCTCTCGTTTCATCCCCCTTTTGGTAAAGCGACATATAGTCAACTAAACTGTCTACAGAGACACCCGCCGAACGAAAACACTTAATAAATTCCAGAGCTTCTATATCCTGATCTTGAAAGTCACGAATTCCAGTCGCGGTTCGAGTAATCGGTGGCACAAGACCAACTCGCTCATAATACCGAATCGTATCCGCTGAAATTCCCAATAAGTCGCTGGCAGATTTAATATTCATATACTAGCCTCCTTTCATTTCCTTCACTGAATTTAAGCAACTATAACTCATTCATCTTATTATACAACTTTGAGTTGACTCCAAGTCAAACATTTTGCATCTAATAGAAAAATTTTTTTAATTACCAAACAACTAAGTAAAGTTTATACAGAGCCTTATAGGATCAAACTTTTAAGATATTTAAACAGGAAAGAAAATACTCTATTTCAAATAACATAGGGGCTTAATCATTCTTTACTTTTTACTAATGATGCCCCTGCTTCTGCTCTAACTCTCTCACCCTCCGCCTATGTTGCGCATGATTGCTTTGACTGATATCTACTTCAATAGTGATATTCTGCACGCCTCTTTCTTCTAAACATTGACGCACCACTTCTTTGGTTTCCATCATCTGTTCCCAGTCCTTGATACAAATGTGGACAATAGCATTATTCTCTAGACCGTCCATGGACCAAATGCTAAGTTGATTGACACTTTTGACATTGATCAGAGCCTCCAAATCCTTCTCCAAATCCCCTGTCTCTACTTCTTCTGGCACAGCATCTAGGAAAATCTTCAGTGCGCTCCAAAAGCGAGGAATGGCTTTCGACAGAATAAAGATAGAAATAACCAGCGATAAAAGCGGATCGAGGATATACCAATCTGTAAATCGGAGGATAATCGCCATTAGGATGACAGCCAACCAACCAAGAGTGTCTTCCAAAAAATGCAAGCTAAGAATTGACTCGTTCTTTGTCTTTCCTTTACGAACTACCAGACTTGCTAGCACATTGATAGCTACTGCAATGATTCCCAGCCAGAGGATACCTTTCTCATTAACGGGTTGCGGATGAGCAATCTTCGTGATATTTTCCAAAATCACTAGGACAGACCCTATCATAAGAATCACAGCCGTTAGCATGGCCCCTAAAAGACTAAAACGTTTGTAACCCAAGGTGTACTGCCTATCTTCCTCACGGTTTGAGATTGTTTCTAAAAGGGCTGAGATACCAATGGCTAGAGCATCTCCCAAGTCATGAACAGAATCAGCAAGAACTGCACTCGAACCAAAGATTCCTCCTGCGATAAACTCAACAATCGCATAGCTTAAATTTAAGAAAAAAGCTAACCAGATAGATGTTTTAGGACTCATTTCTCTCCCTCCTTTGGTATAATGGGTATATACATACTTCTTTCATTTGTATTATCTAATAAAATCCAAAGAAAGGATAGAAGCAAACTGTCAGTCCTGTTCAGTTCTGAACAGTTTGTCTCAAGTGTCTATATGCCAAAAAGAGACCGTCGAGTCAGCAAGACGAAAAAAGCCATCTATCAAGCTTTTTTACAACTTTTGAACGATAAGGGCTATGATGCCACTACTGTTCAGGATATCATTGACCTAGCAGATGTTGGACGTTCTACTTTTTACTGTCATTACGAAAGTAAGGAACTCCTTTTAGATGAGCTCTGTCGCTACCTCTTTCATCATCTCTTTGAAAGGGAAGGACACTTTACTACCGAGGACTACCTCGCGCATATCTTTTTACATTTTCAGAAAAACCAGGACCATGTCACCAGTCTCCTTTTTTCCAAAAACGACTACTTCCTCCGCCAACTACACAAGGAACTCGAACACCACGTTTATCCCATGGTGGCGGGTGACTTGCAAGAGGCCTACCCAAACATTCCAGCCTCCTACCTCCAGCATTTTGTTGTGACGAACTTTATCGAGACTCTAACTTGGTGGCTAAAAAAAGGAAAATCTTATACCGAAGAGCAAGTGGTGAGATTTTACCTTGATGTAATGGAGATGACCTCTACAACTCCACTTGATAACTAAGCCTGTAACTCAGAAAGGAACCAACTATGTTAACTTCGATGATTCTAGGAATACTAACAATTGTACTAGCTCTCGCCTTCTCATTGCTTCACCTTGCTGCTGCTTTTTCAGCCATGAAACAAAAGAACTACAGTCTAGGAAATAAGTGCATCTTGGTCGGCAGTTGCCTCACTTCTCTGGCTCTAGCCATCTTTTACTTCGTCCCAGTTGCGACCATTCTTCTATGGATTGTGGGCTCGAGTATCGTCTGCTATGGAGCCTACTGGAACGGCCAACAGAAAGAAAAACAACATATCTCGCACCACATCGTTCGTATAACGACCGCTATTATCATTACGGTATTATTCATTTTGCTCTAACACAAAAAAGGATCATCTGATCCTTTTTTACTTTTTTAAGAGCTTTTTGCTGCCTTGCTCCACTGATACCACCCAACTAGACTATTGATGAGATAAATTAGGTATTTCCCTTGGATTTGCAGGCTTTCTCCCCACTAGAGATAGATTGAAAAGACATTGGTAGCTGCCCAGAATATCCATTGTTCACGGTAAACAGCTGTCATGAGGATTTGCCCAACCCCATTGGTCGCATCGGTGATGGAATCGCGATAAGGACGATTGGCTCCGATAGACTGATAAATGAACCCAAAGGCCAACCACCAAATAACACTAATAGAAAGATACTTTGTCCAACCCTTGCCGTCTAGTTTACGTGCGACAAACTCTTGTTGTTCTTTCTTAAACTGGGCTTGATAAATCCAAACCAAGAGACCAATTGGCTGCATAATTGTAAAATAGAGAGTTGTTAAAACCTCACCATAGAAGCCTTTTTGAAGGGCAAGCACCAGATAAATGATGGAATTAATCAAACCAAATAGGTAGTTACTAGCACGACCTTCAGCTTCTCAAAGAGCAGAAAAAAGGTTAGTAAGGCTTGAGAGATGAATCATTTTAAAGGCAAACAATTCCAACAAGACGTCATCATTGTCGCTGTTGGTTATTACCTACGTTACAATCTGAGCTATCGTGAAGTTCAGGAATTGCTTTATGACCGTGGAATAAATGTTTGTCACACTACGATTTATCGGTGGGTTCAAGAATACAGTAAAATCCTCTATCATCTCTGGAAAAAGAAAAATAAACAGTCCTTCTATTCGTGGAAAATGGATGAAACCTATATCAAAATTAAGGGGCGTTGGCATTATCTCTATCGAGCGATTGATGCGGACGGTTTAACATTGGATATCTGGTTACGAAAGAAACGTCGAGCAGACGATAACAGCTATAAGTTAGAAGATACCGCCTATCAAGAAGATAAAGCACGCAAAGCAGAAACCGAAGATAAGCTAGCTATTGAAGCAATGAAAAGCAAGTACACCACGCTATTGCTAGAAAATATGTTGCTAAGTCCGTTTGAAATGCAAGATACAAAAATCATGGCAGAATTGCAAGTCCATGTTTACCCCCTCTATGACGAACTGAAAGAATTAAGAGGGCTAAATAGTGTTAAAGACCACTTGTCTTATGTTGCCAGCAGACGTGAAGAATATTCTAAGCATAATATCGCACGCTACCTCAAAAAAGCCATTGAACAATATCTACCAACGGTTAAAAGGCAGGACTTAAACCATGAGTGAAGACTTAAAAACGATCAAAGAGCTGGCGGATGAGTTGAGTGTTACAAAACAAAATATTCAATATCACTACCAAAGGTTACCAAAAGAATTACAGCTTAAAAGTTCCAATGGGTCTAATCTAATAAATTCTAAAGCAGAAAAAATAATTTTAGGTAAAGTAGAAAGTAGTAGCAAATCAAATACCAAAGACCAACAAATAGAAAAATTAACTAATTTGTTAGACCAGTAACAACGATTAGCCTTGCAAGATAAAAAGTTGCTAGAAGAATACAAGGCGGAAAATGATAACTTAAAAGCCCTCAAAATGCCCTCACAGGAAACAGAATTCAAACACTTAGACAATCAATATAAAGATGAAGTGAACGCTCTTAAAGAGAAGTTGGAAAATTTACAGGAACAAATCAAAGATCAAAAAAGGATAGAAAAACAAGAAAAACCAATAAAATGGTGGGGACTATGGCGAAAATAGATGATTCAGTTAAAAAGAAAGTTCCAGAATTGCGATTTAAAGGATTCACGGATGAATGGGAACAGCGTAAGTTGGGAGACGAAGTTCGAATAGTGATGGGACAGTCTCCTAATTCAGAAAATTATACTGATGATCCTAATGGGCGCTAAAAATGCGAAGACCTATGAAGACCTATTTTGTATTAGTCAAACAAAAAATCCAAAAGAAATGGTATATGATTATGACCATGAAACAAAGTAAAATCAAACCGAGTGACCTGAGGAAGCACCCGATGATCATGAAACGTTATTAAACACAAAAGTCACCCATGTGAGTTCTTGCCAGAAGCTGAAGTTAATCCTTCAACCTGGAAAACCCGCAGAGGTGACTTTTTCTATACATCTCGATTTTTCTGGCAATAATCATTAACCGATAAATATGTCTGTGAATCACCCAGCGACTCCGCTATGTCCATAATCCGCGGTGGTAGTAATCCCACTCGCTGGACAAGTTCGTGATTGCTGAACAATTCCCGTGGACTGCCGGCGAAGCTAAACTTCCCGTGTTCCATAACATACACCGACTCAAACTCGGCGGCGACCCAATCCATGTCATGGGTGATGGTCACAACTTGGTGGCCCGAATCAGCCAACTGATGGAAAATTGCGGTCAACTTGCGCCGGCTTTCCCAATCAAGCGACATCATCGGCTCATCAAATAAATAAATCGCCGGATCCACTGCCAAAACTGTGGCAACGCTCAACAGCTTGCGTTCCGACAATGACAGGTCATATGGACTTTCAGCTGTTTTATCATCCAAGCCAACTCTTTTTAGAGCCGCTAAAGCCCGCCTCGTAATCGTGTCGTGGTCATCCATGACCTGCGCGACATTCCACTCCACCTCTCGTTGAACGGTCGGGTTGAAAAGCTGATCGTCAGGATTCTGAAAAGTAATCCCAACCTTCAGTAACTTTTCGACTGGTTTAAGATCATTAAAATTTTCTCCATCGATCTTAATCACACCGGTTTGTGGTGTCAGCAAACCCGTCAACAATTTGAAGAGCGTTGATTTGCCGGCACCATTTTGGCCGACAATCGCCACCATCGGATCGGCGAAGTGTTTGTCTTCAACATCCAAGCTAAAGGACCGTTCCGGATAAGTGAACGTCAGGTGGCTCAGTTCAATTGTGGACATAACGAACCTCCTTCAAATCAGCGTAATTCACCGGATACCGGCCATCAGCCAAGTGCCAATCCATTTTTTGAGCAAGTTGCTGGATTGTCGGGGCTGGAATCTGCCAGTCAGCTGCCAAATGATTAAACACCTCACCCGGCCTGCCCTGGGCTACCATTTGACCCTCGTGCAGCACCCACACAACGTCGGCGACTTCGCACAAATCGTCAATTTCACTGGTGACAATGAAGACAGTCGTCTCTTTGACTTGGGCCAGCCATTGGAAAAATTGCCGGCGGCCAAGGGGATCCATCTCACTGGTCGGATCATCCATAATCAAAACAGCCGGATTAGCCACAATCGCCGTGGCAATTGCCAACCGCTGAATCTGACCACCGGAAAGGCTCTCGGGACGCAAATTCAGCTGTTCAATCAGCCCCATTTGCGTGGCAACTTCTTCAACCCGTTTTTGAATCAGTCCTTCAGCCATTCCCTGATTAATCAAGTCAAAGGCGATTTCATCGGCAACCGTGTCTGCCAACCCGCTTAGTTGGCCAGCTGGATTTTGCAGTACAACTCCATTCATGGCATTATAAACAGGCCAATTGTCAGACACTCGCTGGCCAAACATGTGCCAATCGCCCTCAATCTCAGCAGACACAATTTTGGGAATGACCCCTGCCAGCACACGGCACAAAGTCGATTTGCCGGAGTGGCTATTCCCGATAATCCCAACCACCTGGCCGGTATGAACCTCCGCGTTAATCTGACGCAGTTGTGGTTGCTCAGTACCCGGATAACGGGTGGTCAAATTTTCAATTACAATCCGTTTATCTTCGTCCATATCTTCCACCCAATCAATAAAATTGCCAATCCAGTCAGACCAATGTGCAGCGTCCGCGACAGGCGATACACGCGCTGGGAGGTTCTGACAGTCCGGTTGAGATTATCAAAACCTCTCAGTTGGAGAGAAATCGACCGCGTCATCGATTGATCCAAGGTCTTAATCACCAATGGAATTAGAACCGGCAGGACTGACTTTAATTTCTGAATCAACGTTTTTTGCGGATTGGTTCCGCGAACTTTTTGTGCCTGCTGGATTTTCCGCATATTGCGCATCATTTCCGGCAAAATATAACACACCGACATCAGAACGTAGACGGTTTTATAAGACAATCCGGACAGTTCCAAATAGGCCGCGTTTTCTGAAATACTCGTGGTCACCATAAAAAAGCCACTGGTCAAAATAATCACCAATACTCGACAACCCAGAGTGGTGGCGTAAATCAGGCCTTCTTTGTAGAACGACACCCCAAACACAGAAAACAGCACAGTTTGATTCCGACTGTAAAATAACCCTTGGATGATCAGCATGGTGCAAATCAGAAACAGGCTGAATCCCAGCGCCTTAAAGGTGGTAGAACTCAATTTGGAAAATAACAATAGCAGTGTTGCGACAAGAATTAATCCGGCCTGAAGCAATAAATTCATACTGGCAAAGCTCAACAACGTCATGTTCAAGATGAACAAGAGCTTAGTAATCGGATCGATCACCTGGTACCACTTGAGCTTGACCCGTGGCGCTCCAGAAATCAATGTTTTATCAGTCATCATTTATCATCGCTAAAGAAGTGCACCATCCGCTTCGGCAGCTGACGATAGATGAAGAATGCCAGGTAGGCCACGCAGACTTTATCCAAAATATCCAAGACAAACTCATCTATAAATGAGGCCAGCCACACTGGTGCATGATTGGCGACCATTACCGCAAACAATGAGTCACCCCAAGCGATACCGGTCTGACCACCCCAAAAGATGACGTTGAGTGGCGTTGAAATGACAGCTGAAACGATGGCAATAATAATAGCAGAAACAAATACTCGTCGCGCTGACGAGAACCACCCATTGGCGTGCAAAACTCCTACAGCAATCCCAATTCCGATGCTGGTAATCGCATACACGGTTGAAATTGGCGATAAGGTCAGCCCATAGATCACGTTGTTGATGAAACCACTAATGGCACCGGCAACCGGCCCAGCCAACATGCTGGTAAGAAAGGTTCCCAAAGACCCCAGCCAAACGGGCAACTTTAACCCCTCCGCCAATGCTTTGGCAACATAGTTAATCCCCACGGCAGCGGGAATCAAAGTCATGGTGGCAGCACTTAACTTAAATTTCCACATACTAGTACGATGAATCGGTTCTGTTTTCATAATCTTCTCCTTTTGTTTTTAAAGAGCCGTGTCTGGATAGACTTTCGGACGCAACGCTCTATTATATATCTACTGAACTGTCTATACACAAGATTTCCATCCTTAGTCGACATGAGCTGGAAATCTTTATTTGTTAAGTAGTTCACAACACATTATACACCTATTTTGTGAATAGTCAAGTGTATTTACAGTAAAAATCTAGAAAATCCTGAAAATTTCCTCTTATTTTCCATTTAAAAATGAAAATCTTTATTTCTGGCACTAAAAATGCCCAGACAAGATTGTCTGAGCATTTTCTATATGGTCGTTTAGCAAAGTTGAGTTTAGCATTTTCAAGCTATTTCTTCAACAAACCTTGTTCTTGTAAAAACTCCTTGGCTACTTGTTCTGCTGACTTGCCTTCAACACCGACTTGGTAGTTGAGCTGGCTCATCTGGCTTTCCGTGATTTTACCAGCCAATTTATTGAGAACTGTCTCCAACTCAGGATGTTTCTTGAGAAGAGCTTCTTTCATGAGTGGTGCCCCTTGATAAGGCGGGAAGAGTTGCTTGTCATCCTCCAAGACCTGTAAATCATAACGTGCCAACTCTGCATCTGTCGAATAGGCATCTGTGATTTGAATATCGCCTGACTGAATTGCCTGATAGCGAAGAGCTGGCTCCATGGTCGCTACGTTGAGATTGAGACCATACATTGATTGCAAGCCCTTATTTCCATCCTCACGGTCATTAAATTCGAGAGTAAAACCGGCCTTCAACTGTCCTTCCACTTTTTTCAAGTCCGAAATGGTTTTCAAGCCATATTCTTGAGCAATCTTTTTCGGAACGGCTACAGCGTAGGTGTTTTGATAAGACATAGGTTTTAGATAGGCCAGATGATCCTGTTTGGCAATGCCATCACGCGCCACTTGATAAACCTGATCTGGCTCATGACTCACTTTCGGTGAGGGCTGAAGCAAACTTTCAGTCACCGTACCGGTAAATTCAGGATAGATATCAATATCCCCTTTTTTCAGAGCTTCATAGAGGAAGCTAGTTTTCCCAAAATTCGGTTTAACAGTCGCAGTCATACTGGTATTTTCTTCAATCAGCAACTTATACATATTAGCCAAAATTTCGGGTTCTGGTCCCAATTTCCCAGCAATCACCAAGTTTTCTTTCTCTTTTTGAGCTAAGAGGGCTGGACTATAAGACAGACCGAGTAATATGGTCACCAAGGCAAAACCAGAGAAAATCGTTCTCAATTTTGCTTTTTCCATCACTTTTAGTAGGAAGTTAAAGGCAATGGCCAGCACTGCAGAAGAAAGGGCCCCAATCAAAATCAGACTGGTATTATTGCGGTCAATTCCCAAAAGGATAAAGGAACCCAGTCCCCCTGCCCCAATCAAGGCTGCCAAGGTTGCCGTACCAATAATCAAGACCGCTGCCGTCCGAATACCAGACATTATGACAGGCATGGCAAGTGGAATTTCAAACTTCTTGAGACGCTCCCACCTGGTCATCCCAAAGGCAATCCCAGCCTCTTGTAGACTTGGATCAATCCCCTTTAGTCCAGTGATGGTATTTTGCAAAATCGGGAAAATCGCATAAATCACTAGTGCTGTCAAAGCAGGCAAGGTTCCAATTCCCATCAAGGGGATAAAGAGTCCCAACAAGGCCAGAGACGGGATAGTCTGGAAAATTCCTGCAATCTGCAAGACCCAGTCCGCCAACTTCTCATGATAGCGAAGATAAACAGCCAAGGGAATAGCAATAAAAATAGCTAGTAATAAGGTCAAAAGCGACAACTGCAAATGTTGAGATAGAGCTGTTACCCAATCACCAAAACGATCCTGAAAAGTTGATATCAAATTAGTCATGAACACTACCTCCAAACAAGTCTGCTACAAAGTCTGTTGCAGGAGCCTTTAATATCGTCTCAGGATTCGCCACCTGACGAATCTCTCCATCCTGCAAGACAGCAATACGGTCACCTAATTTCAAAGCTTCATCCGTATCATGGGTCACAAAAATCGTTGTCATACCAAACTCTTTATGCAATTCTTTCGTCAGAACCTGTAGCTGTTTTCTCGAAATAGCATCCAAGGCTGAAAAAGGCTCATCCATGAGGAGAATCTTAGGCTGACCAATCATGGCACGGACAATCCCGACCCGTTGCTGTTCTCCACCAGATAATTCACTAGGAAGTCGATTCCCATAGTCAGCTACTGGTAAACCAACCTTAGCCAAAAGCTCTTCTGTTTTCGTCGCTATTTCTTCCTTACTCCACCCCTTCATCTCCGGAATGAGGGCAATATTTTCCGCAACCGTTAGATTGGGAAAAAGAGCAATGGCCTGTAAAACATAACCAGTAGAAAGACGAAGCTCCCGCTCATCATAGTCTTTGATGCGCTTGCCATCCATGTAAATATTTCCATCAGTCGGTTCCAAAAGACGGTTAATGATCTTGATCATGGTCGTCTTACCAGATCCAGAAGGACCCACTAAAACCATGAATTCCCCATTCTCAATCCGTAAATTGACATCTCTCAAAACATCTTTTTCTGTGTAGCGTAGCGCTACATTTTTGTATTCAATCATTCTTTGTCCTCAATTTAAAATTTTCCTCGATTAGTCAAGTTACCAAACTTTTAATAACTAATTTATCCCACTCTAAACCTCATTTTCCTTCTCTTTCAGATTAGCCAAAATTCTTTCTTGAAAGGCTTCAAACTGCCTAATTTCCTCTTCTGAAAATCCTTTGTAACAGATAGTATCCAATCTCTGACTGACACGTTGCCCAACTTCTTTCTGGGACTTGCCCAACTCTGTTAAAACTAAATACTTCTTACGCTTATCTTCTCCACACGGACTGACAGTTATAAGATTTTGTTCCTCTAGCTTTTTTATCATAGTCGTCAACGTATTATTAGCAAGCCCAGTCGCAAGCGCAATATCTGTCGCAGTTGCACAGCCCGTCTTACTATTCCATAAAACCGCTAAAATCTTTCCCTGCTCACTCCGATAAAGAGAGTCAGGGTCTTGTCTCAGTAACTTTTGAAAAATCCGCCCATTCAACAAACGAATATGATGGGCTACCAAATGACTATCTTTCACGACCTCTCCAATTTGTTTCTATATCGAATTGTTTTCATTGTAACACCTCTCATTCCATCTGTCAACTATTTCGATTTAGAACTAATTTTTCTCAGTAAAAAATCTCCTACTCAAGGTAGAAGATTTCAATCTTATAAACTTAATCCGTCATGTCTGATACCAAAGTTCGACGCTCCAATGGAATACTGCACATAACTAACAAGAAAATGAAGCCTGACTGAATCCAGAAAAGGGCCAAGTCAAAGATTCCATGCACAGCGACTACTGTAAGGAAGGAGAGATAAAGACCGATAATTGGACGTTTCCCCGACTCCTGACTCATATCCATCATCAAACGAACAGGAGCAACAGAAGACAAAGCTAATAAAATGGTTCCCACAATTCCGTAACTCAGAATCGTATCAATATAAAGGCTGTGAGCATGTTCATGATAAGGAGCATTTATCCGAGGATAAGAGTGCATATAGGTCAATGGCCCCTCCCCCCAAAAAGGATTTTGCTTAAACAAGGCCATCCCAGCATCCCAGATAGAAATGCGTTCTTCCATAGAGGAATCTAAAGTCCCCATCCGAACTCCCAAATCACTAGAAAAAAGGAAACTCAAGCCAATCGCAAAGACCCCGATACTAAGCCAAAAGGCCTTCCAGTTTTTAATGGTTGTAAAGA
The DNA here is from genome assembly GCF_041432205.1 of Streptococcus sp. 27098_8_51. GTDB lineage: Bacteria > Bacillota > Bacilli > Lactobacillales > Streptococcaceae > Streptococcus. Next base: position 11,272 of record NZ_JAPVZE010000013.1, on the reverse strand, counting down.
GATAAATGATGGCTCCAGCGATAATAGCAGGAAAGGCAGTTCGATTTTGCGTAAAGTTCAATCCAAAGAGATTAACAAAGCCTGCAATCACACAGAATACCTTCAACCAATTCAACTTGGTCGTTGTAAAGAGATAGAAGGCAATCATGATACAGAAACAACAAATAATTCCATAGTAATTAGGATTAAAAAAGGTCACTTCTGCCCGATTCTGATGCCATACCTGCATATTGGGCGAAAGAAAGGCATAGTTAAATTTCTTTACAATTTGGAAATGCTCCAAAGTAGCAAAAGCCGCAGAGAGCACACTACCAAACAAGATTGTCTGCAGTATCAGTCGAAAGAAAGCATGTGTCAGACGTTTCTGGTAGAAACTAAAGAAAATGAGGAAGAGAAACATCAGTAAAGATGCAACCAATCCAAGCCAATTCTTAGCGACGATAGAGATGATACTACTGTAGGCAATAAAAAAGAGAAGTACAGGATGTTTGGCCAATCCTTTGATAATTCCCTTCATCTCCCCAGTAACAAGTAAACCTATCAAATATAAAGCAAAGAGCCCTAAGAATAAATAAAAAGGTAAAAAGATACTTATGATCATCAAATATAAAAAGAAATCTTTTTTCGAAAGCCCTCTTATCTTATCCAGTAATCCAATTGATTTCAAAACGGATCCTTTCTGTTCTGGATTTCTCCAGAAGATAAATGCTAAACTATCTTTATATTCTACCATTTTTTCCGTCATTTGGGAACAATGAACACGTTTTCACCACAAAAAATTCTATCATCAATATAGCACTAGAACTGAATTTTTCTGCCGTTTTCCACTACTTGATAGGTCTGACTTTGCAAATCAATTTCTGCTACTGCTGTTACGGACTTGTCTTTATTTTGACGTTTGATTACAATGCTGTGAGCTGTTGGTGTTTCTATCTCAATAGTCCCTTCTAGGTCAAAGGCCTCTGATTGATTACGAAAAGAAAATAGATTGAGAAGAGACTTCACCACAGGACGTTGAACTTCTTCTGCTATTTCCTCGTTGCTATAGTAATGACGATTAATATTTCGACCTTCTTTGGTTTCTTCTAAAAATTTCAAGTCATTTTTTCCTGCTAATAGACCCACATAGTAAACCTGAGGAATGCCTGGAGCAAAAACTTGAATCAAACGAGCAAGGAAGTACTTGACATCATCATCTCCAAGTGCTGAATAATAGGTTGAATTGATTTGGTAGATATCTAGATTGTTATACTCTGCACTAGAGTACTTGCGTTTGACATTCGCTCCAACCTTATAGAGTTCATTTGAAGCATAGTCAATTTCCTCATCAGTCAGGATATCTTTGACATCCACCACTCCAATCCCATCATGAGTATCTAGTGTCGTAAATTGCTTCATCGAGCTCATCTTCAACCACTTGGCCAAACGCTCTGTTCTGGAACTGTAAAGAGTATAAAGAGTCACCATTGGAAGGGCAAAATCGTAAACATAGTAATCATGGTCCGCTATTTTAAACTGAATCGAATAGTGTTCATGAATCTCAGGTAAAAGCTCTGCCCCATACTCAGCAGCGATATCTCGAACTTTGTCCAATAAATTCCAAATATCTGGTTCCACAAAGAAATCATTGGTATCCAATTTCTTCACTGCATAAGCAAAGGCATCTAGACGAATCAAATCACACCCGTTACTTGCTAGATGTTGAATGGTCTTACGGATGAATCTCATCGTTACTTCTTTGGTCACATCAAGATCAATCTGCTCCTCACCAAAGGTATTCCACAAATGTTCTACTGAACCATCTGCAAATACAATCTCTTGCTTTGGTGCACGATCCTTACGCTTGTAGATTAAATCTACGTCAGACTGTGTCGGACGGTTCTCTGGCCAAAACTTATCCCAGTTTAAAAAGAGATCTTTAAATTCACTGGCTTCATGTTTTTCTTGATAGTCCCTATAATACTTAGATTGACGAGAAATATGATTAATCATAAAGTCAAACATAAGATAATATTTCTCACCTAAACGCTTAACGTCCTCCCAATCACCAAAAGCTGAATCCACTTCATCATAGTCAACTGGCGCAAATCCACGATCACCTGTTGATGGGAAAAATGGTAGAAGGTGAACTCCCCCAATAGCATCGCCAAAATGTTCTTCCAAATTCTCATATAAGTCTTTAAGATTATTTCCAAGACTATCTGAGTAAGTAATCAACATAGTTTTATTTTGAATGGTCATAGATGTTCTCCTTTTTCTGATGAAAGCCAAGTCTTATATGACCTGGCTTTGTAAATGAAAGATATTTTTAGATTTTTGTTCAGTACTAATATAGACTGCAAGCAACTAAGTACTACTTTCTTTTTTCTACATAGAATTGTCAATAAGCTGAACTGTTCCTTTGTATCTTAATTGAACACGCCCTAAGCTCTGTGTGAAAAAGATGAATCTTCCAAGAAGCCAAGGCTTCTTATTCAGATTCCCTATTTTCACTGTGAGCTTTTAACGGGCTTTGTATCTTGTTACTTCACTGCCCCGTTACTCATTCCTGAAATGATATGTTTTTGGAAGATGAGGTAGACAATGGTTATCGTTACAATTCCCACAATATAAGATGCAAAGCTTGGGCCATAGTCATTGAAGTACTGACCTTGATAGTTGTATTGGAAGAGAGGCAAAGTCCACATCTTGGAATCCTTATTCAGAATCAAAAGTGGCAACATAAAGTCATTCCAGAACCAGAGGGCATTGATAATCAAAGTTGTCGCATGCATGGGCTTCAACATTGGAAAAATGATTCGACGATAAGTTGTAAAACGATCAGCCCCATCAATTTCTGCAGCTTCATCTAAACTATCTGGTATACTGATTTTAATATAACCAACATACAAGAAGAGAGTCTGTGGAATAGCATAAGTTAAGTAGAGTATTACTAGCCCCCACATATTCGCTAGACCGAGTTTACTCATCATAACTGTGATGGGAATCATAATCACCTGAAATGGAACAAATATCCCTAAGATCAAGAGCGAATACATAATTGCAAAGGCTTTTTTCTTGGACATATTTCGAGCAATGGAGTAAGCTGCAGCTGGTATAAAGAAAGCCACTACAATCAATGATAACACCGTAATAACTGCTGAATTCCAGAAATAGCCTCCAATTCCATCCGAAATCAATCGTTCATAATTACTCAACGTAAAAGGATTGGGCAAACTAAAGAAATGATTCATGATATCCTTAGTTGTCTTGAAAGAACTAAATACTGTTACCAACAAAGGAACAAGTATAAGAATACCACCGACTATCAAGAGGACGTATTTCCAAAACTGATTCAATTTTTCTTCTTTTTTCATGTGTAGGACTCCTCTATTAGATTTCAAATTTCTTTGATAGCTTGATTTGGATCAGAGAAACAATTCCAATAATTAAGAATAAAATCAAGGCAATTGCATTCGCATATCCATATTGATTACTCTTGAAAGCATAGTTGTAGACTAAAAGTCCAAGAGACGTTGTAGCATTATTTGGACCACCACTCGTCAACGCAAAAATTTGGTCAAAGGCTGTCAAACCAGACTTAAGAGCCAAGATAAAAACCATTGAGATCGTTGGCAGTAAATAGGGCAATTCAATCTTCCAAAAAGTTTGTTTACTGGTTGCACCATCAATTGATGCTGCCTCTAAAATATCAGTTGGAATACTCTGAAGACCAGCAAGAAAGAGAATGATTGGCATAGCTACTCCTTGCCATAGAAGAACAAAAATAGTTGCCACTACCGCTCCGACAGGTGTCCCTAATAGACTCTCTTGTAAAAAACTAATTCCTAAAATTTTTCCAATCGTTGGAAGCCCATAGTTGAAGAATTGTTTAAAAATCAAGGAAACTGTCAAACCAGATAAAACAGCCGGGAAAAAGAACCAAGCTCTAAAGAAGGTCCGCCCCTTCATCTTAGAATTTAAGGCTCGTGCCACAACCATCCCAATCGTAATCTCTCCAATAATCAATGCCAGAGTTAAAATCAAAGTAAAGGCTATGGCTGTGAAGAATTTCCCATCAATCATCAGTAATTTGTAGTTATTTAAACCAACAAATTTATAATTATAGGTCAATCCAGTCCAGTTAGTCAAACTATAGAAAGCACCTTGTACCATTGGAAAGTAAAAGAAGATAGCTTGTAAAGCAAGCGGGATGAGCAAAAATGTCCAACCCCAGTATTTATTTAAAAATTTTCGAATAGCCATATCATCTTAACTCCTATTCTAGTCCAAATCTGCCTTCATTGGATTAAAGAAAGCATTGAGATTGTTTGCCATATTTTTCAGATTTTTATCCATCAGGTAACCTGCACTTAGATTAAAAAAGTCTTCTTCAGAGTTCCAGCGTTGGCCCAACCAAACATAATGTTTGTCCGTAAAAGCCAGTTTAGAAATAGCTGCAAGCGCTGAATCTTCTTTTTCCTGTATACCTTTCACCGCAACTGGTGATCCATCTATATCATAGTATGACTGCATAGCTTTTGGACTAGTCATATAGCTGATAAATTCTTCGGTTTCCTTAGGGTGTTTGGTAGTAGCTGAAGTTGATAATGCCATATCCCCTGCACCAACAGTGACTTCTTTTCCTACTTCTTCTCCAGGAAAGGCAAACATCCCCACCTCAAATTTTGGATCCTGTTGATTAATTGCGGCTAATGCCCATGATCCTTGTGGCATCATCAAGGCTTTTTCACTCGAAAATGCTACCACCGCATCATTATAAGAGGCACCACGCCAACCATCTTGAGCATTATCTGCTAATAAATCGAGTCGTTCTGCATCTGCTTTTAAAATAGCATCATCTGCAGAGATTGCGTTTGGTTTTGAAAAGCGAAGGTAGTTATTAGCCGCGTCTCCACTACCTGTAAGAGTAATGAGAGAAAGTTGGTGGTAACCATTTAGTGTCCAGCCTTCATTGCCTGCAACTGCAAACGGAGAATGCCCACTATCTTTTATCTTTTTAACAATCTCTTGAAACTCTTTAAAAGTCTTCGGTTCCTCAAGTCCTAATTCTTTAAACTTTGTTTTATTGTAATAAATTCCATAAAGGTTAGCCGTTAAAGGCACACTATAAACCTTGTTATTGATTGCATACTTTTCGGCATAGTCATTCTTGATGTTCTCAAGATAGGATTTTCCTGTCATATCTGCAAAATAACCTGCTTTTGCCCACTCCTGAAAATCCATATTTTGAGGATAGATATTAATAATATCTGGAACATCTCCTGATAAAATACGAGTCTTTAGAACAATTCCAGCTGAAGGTACTGTAGTCAGCTTCACATCAATATTAGGGTGTTCCTTTTCAAAATCATCCACTATCTTTTGCAAGGTATCTGCCATCTCGGTCTTCTGGTTAAAAAACTCAATCGTTACCTTGCCATCAGTTGATTGATTGTTCTGACCACAAGCCACTAGGCCTAGTAAACTTGCCCCAGCTACTAAAAGAAAACCTGCTTTCTTATACCATTTCATTGGAATGCCTCCTTGATAAATTTATACGCTTTTATTATAGTCTTTTGAATTTATACTGTCTACTCAAAAAATCTCCTGGTGATAGGGTAACAGTTAAACCTGCATACATGAGCTCTGCACCCGAGTAAACAATGTTTGTCCCTTCCAGCTCATAAAGCCCTTCCACTTCTAAGTCTTTCAGTTTCAAGGTGGTTTCCATTGTTTCCACAACTGACAGGACTCGGACGTAGGTCACAATCGTTTGATTTCCATAGTTAAATTGCACAGCTGCTTCATTGGATTCAGCATCGGGATTGATTAACCTATACTGATTCCCCAACTGGACTACTGGTCGCAATTCTTTATACAAGTTCACCTGATTAGCAATCTCAGCCTTCTCTTCATCTGATAAACTTGTCAAATCAAGCTCATAGCCCAGATTTCCCATCATTGCCACATGACCACGAGTTTCCAATGGTGTCGTTCGTCCCATCTGATGATTTGGCACTGCTGACACATGAGCCCCCATAGAAATGGTTGGATAGAGATAGGATGAACCATATTGGATTGGTAAACGTGCAATAGCATCAGTATTATCACTAGCCCAGACTTGTGGGAAATAACGCATCATACCAAGATCATTTCGTCCACCACCACCTGAGCAGGACTCAAAGAGAATATGGCTATGCTTCTCTGTCAGATAAGAAACGAGTTCGTAAAGCCCCATCATGTACTGATGAGACTGCATCTGGGTTTCCAGATAAACTGAACCATTCCCCAGATTAGTGATATTGCGGTTCATATCCCATTTGATGTAGTCAATTTTATGATGAAAGAGGAGTTCATCTAAAACATTTTTCAAATATTCTACTACCTGAGGATTGGCAAGATTAAGTACTAATTGATTTCGAGAATAGGTATGCTCATAACCTGGAACCTGAATAGCCCAGTCAGGATGTTTGCGATACAAGTCGCTATCAACAGAAATCATCTCCGGTTCTAACCAAAGCCCAAACTGCAAACCTCTTTCATGGATCGCTGAAATCAGACTTTCTAGACTTCCACCCAGTTTTTTCTCATTCACAACCCAATCACCTAAAGCACGATTATCATCAAAGCGATTACCAAACCACCCATCATCTAATACAAAAAGTTCAATTCCAACTTTCTTAGCTTCATCAGCTAGTTCTAACAGTTTTTCTCTCTGAAAGTCAAAGTAGGTAGCTTCCCAGTTATTGATTAGAATTGGACGCTCTTTTTTAGAAAATTTACTTGGCATAATGTGCTTAAGTACAAAATTCTGACTTTCATGACTAATACCAGTTAATCCCTTATCTGAATAGGTCACTAAAGCTACCGGTGTTTCAAAATTTTCCTCAGGATCTAACTTCCAAGAAAAGTTTTCTGGATTAATGCCAATAGCCACCCGAACTTCATTCAGTTGATTCTTTTGGACAAAAGCTTCGAAGTTTCCACTGTACAGTAGTTGCAAAGCAAACACATTCCCAGCATCCTCTGTGGCTCCTTGATCACATAATATAAGAGCAGGTGTTTGAGCATGCCCAGAAGCTCCACGGTTCGAACTAATCGAAAAGATTCCTTGCTCTACCTGTTGACGTCGGACAGTCTTTTCACGAGCATAAGCTCCCTGCAGAGTTACTATTTCGTAAGCTGCAGCAGGAAAATCAGCCATAAAAGAAAATTCCTTATAAATGACAACTTCCTGATTGCTATTATTTTCCAATTTGCTGTAACTAGCAATTGTCGCATCATTATCAAAAGCTGTATAATACAAAGTCAGACTAAGTTGAGCCTTAGAATCTTTTAAAATCAAGGCAAGCGTCTCTGTAGCATCCATGCTGTGAGGAGAAGGTAAGCCCTGTGGACCATTCTGACCTTTTAAAATCTTTGCTTCTACAAATCGAAAGTCTGTTACTTCAGTTGCATCATGTTGAACCTGTAAAGTTGGTTTTCTAAAGTCACCCAAACCATGTTGTCCAAAAATCTGACGTTGCGTATCCAAACTAAAGGTTCGATTAGTAGCTATGGGATTACCAGAAAAAGCATGATCGCGTTCGTAAACACTATTAGCCCCTCTATAGTTCTTAATAGTCTTTCCTAAATGTTTTAATAATAAGAATCCATCCCTATTTTCAATAATCAAACTTAAACCTTTACTCTCAACGTAAAATAGATTATTCTCTATTCGAACTCCCATAAATTGTACCTCATCTATTTCTTGATAAAATTTTAGCACATAAAAGCGCTTTCTAAAATAGAGAAATGTCTACAAAGTATGGTAAAATGTTAGGTAGGAGGTGGCCCATGCTCGTTTTTTCAGAATACCAGACTGGAACAATTGATCTTTCTCTTAGCTTCTACGGTTATGAAGAATGCACGCCTAATTACTCTTTTGGTCCAGCTATTCGAGATACCTATGTACTACATTACATTACTAAAGGAAAAGGTCAATTCCATTATAAGGGGAAAATTGTTGATTTAAAGGCAGGAGATTTCTTTTTACTAAAACCAGATGAATTAACATTCTATCAAGCAGATAGCCAGGATCCTTGGGCTTACTACTGGTTGGGGATCACTGGAGGGAGGGCACCTGACTACTTTGCTCTATCTCAAATTTCTGACCAATCCTACCTCATCCAGTCAAATAACTGTCATACACAAACAACTGCAAAACTCATCTCAGATATTGTCTGCTTTGCTCAGATTACAAAATCTAATGAATTGGCTCAACTCCACATCATGGGACAACTCCATGAACTAATGTTTCATCTAGGAACGATTGCTCCCAATCAGAAAAAAGAGAATATTTCATCAACTCACCAGCTCTATCTTGACTGCAAACAATTAATTGATAGTCACTATCCACGATCGCTCACCATTCAAGATTTAGCAAAAGAGCTATCGGTTCATAGAAGTTACTTAACTAGTGTGTTTAAAGAATTTCACCAACTCTCTCCAAAAGAGTATTTACTTTTCGTTCGAATGAACCGTGCTCAACAGTTACTAGAACACACAAATGAAACGATCAAAGTCATTGCATATTCTGTAGGTTTTTCAGACCCACTACATTTCTCAAAAGCCTACAAACAGTTTTTTCATAAAACACCTAGTCAAACTCGAAAAGAATACTCTCACTCCCTCTTAGCTAGAAAGGAAAATCAATGAAATCACACCAACTAGTCTACCAAATATTAGCTAGAGAAAACGATTATGTTAGCGGAGAAAAAATCGGAGAAGAACTGAATTTAAGCCGTACATCCATATGGAAAGCGATCCAACGTCTTCAACAAGAAGGCCTAGAAATTGACAGTATCAAAAATAGAGGCTATAAGCTTATTCAAGGCGATCTGATATTGCCTGATTTGATTCAGGAGAACACCAACTTAACCATTCGCTACAAACCTGAGACCAAATCAACCCAAACAGATGCAAAAGAAGGGATTGAAGCTGGAAACAAAGGAAATACACTCTATCTTTCAACCTGTCAAACAGCAGGTCGTGGCCGCTTTCAGCGCCCCTACTATTCTCCATCTCAGGGTGGGATCTATATGTCCCTGCATATTCAACCCAATCTTCCCTATGAAAAACTCCCTTCCTATACTCTCCTTGTAGCTGCTGCAGTCTACAAAGCCATTAAAAATCTCACTATGATAGAAGTAGATATCAAATGGGTAAATGACATCTACTTAAAAAATAAAAAAATAGCAGGTATCCTCACCGAAGCAATGACATCAGTTGAGACAGACTTGGTTACAGACGTCATTATCGGACTTGGTATAAATTTTTCTATAGCAGACTTCCCAGATAACCTCAAAGAAAAAGCAGGTAGCCTATTTATGCAACCTGCACCAATTAGTCGTAATGAGCTCATCAGCGAAATATGGAATTGTTTCTACAATACGGATTCAGATGAGCTACTTTATATCTATAAAGAAAGATCAATCGTTCTTGGAAAAGAAGTTACCTTCCAGCTAGATGGAAAATTGAATAAAGGTCTTGCAAAAGAAATCTCAGAATCTGGTCAACTTCAAGTCGAACTTGAAGATAAACATACTATCTGGCTCAATAGCGGAGAAATATCACTAACAAGTTGGTAATAAACAAATCCCCCTTTTAATGATATAGAAGGGGGATTTACATACAAAAAAAAGAGCCTAGCAGCTCTCAACGTACGGAGAATGGGGGATTCGAACCCCCGCGCCGGTTACCCGACCTAACGATTTAGCAAACCGTCCTCTTCAGCCTCTTGAGTAATTCTCCTATTAATGGGCACGAGTGGACTCGAACCACCGACCTCACGCTTATCAGGCGTGCGCTCTAACCACCTGAGCTACGCGCCCAAGTTTAAAAACTTGGTATGAACTTTCGTTCAAAGCGGGTGACGAGAATCGAACTCGCGACAACAGCTTGGAAGGCTGTAGTTTTACCACTAAACTACACCCGCTTAATAAAATAAAATATGGCGCGAGACGGAATCGAACCGCCGACACATGGAGCTTCAATCCATTGCTCTACCAACTGAGCTACCGAGCCAAATTGCGGGAGCAGGATTTGAACCTACGACCTTCGGGTTATGAGCCCGACGAGCTACCGAGCTGCTCCATCCCGCGTTAATATAAAAAGGAGGATGTGGGATTCGAACCCACGCACGCTTTTACACGCCTGACGGTTTTCAAGACCGTTCCCTTCAGCCGGACTTGGGTAATCCTCCATTATTTACAATGGACCTTGTAGGACTTGAACCTACGACCACTCGGTTATGAGCCGAGAGCTCTAACCAGCTGAGCTAAAGGTCCAACAAGATCAATATAGCGGCGAAGGGGATCGAACCCCCGACCTCCCGGGTATGAACCGGACGCTCTAGCCAGCTGAGCTACACCGCCATGAATCGGGAAGACAGGATTCGAACCTGCGACACCTTGGTCCCAAACCAAGTACTCTACCAAGCTGAGCTACTTCCCGCGTTAAATAAAAAATGCACCCTAGAGGAGTCGAACCTCTAACCGCCTGATTCGTAGTCAGGTACTCTATCCAGTTGAGCTAAGGGTGCTCATCATTATATGCCGAGGACCGGAATCGAACCGGTACGATCGTTACCAATCGCAGGATTTTAAGTCCTGTGCGTCTGCCAGTTCCGCCACCCCGGCCTCTCTAAGCGAACGACGGGATTCGAACCCGCGACCCCCACCTTGGCAAGGTGGTGTTCTACCACTGAACTACGTTCGCATCGACCTCTTATTCTATATAAAAAAATGCCGGCTACATGACTTGAACACGCGACCCTCTGATTACAAATCAGATGCTCTACCAACTGAGCTAAGCCGGCTGATTTCTATTATGCGGGTTAAGGGACTTGAACCCCCACGCCGTTAAGCGCCAGATCCTAAATCTGGTGCGTCTGCCAATTCCGCCAAACCCGCAAATATGACCCGTACTGGGCTCGAACCAGTGACCCATTGATTAAAAGTCAATTGCTCTACCAACTGAGCTAACGAGTCTAAAATAACTTCCGTTATCTTAAACGGTCCCGACGGGAATCGAACCCGCGATCTTCGCCGTGACAGGGCGACGTGATAACCGCTACACTACGGGACCTATGGGAGTTAACGGGATCGAACCGCTGACCCTCTGCTTGTAAGGCAGATGCTCTCCCAGCTGAGCTAAACTCCCAAAGGGCGGAGTCTAGCTCATCCAACGGTAAGAAACTTTGTTTCTCTCATCCGCCGATTGTAATTTCGATTTCCTCTCAATTACAACT
>NZ_JAPVZE010000012.1:0-63388 GCF_041432205.1 Streptococcus sp. 27098_8_51 | reverse complement strand
TTGACCACTCCAGCTGAAGTGCAAAAAGGTGTGACTGCCAACACCAAAGATACAGTAGATGTTCCAGCTTCTTATTTGGATAGAGCCAACTTCCCAGGTCCATTCACAGCGGGTGTCAACCAAGTCATTCCATACGAATTCTTCGCTGGTGACGGCATGTTGACTCGCCTGATCTTGAAAGTCTCTGATAAGGCTCCATGGTCAGACAACGGAACAGCTAAAAATCCTGCTCTCCCACCAGTAGAGAAATTGGGCAAAGGCCTTTACTTCTATGAAGTGGATTTGGCTGGCACTCAAGGAAAATCTGACAAGGAACTACTTGACCTTTTGAAACAAAACGGCACTCAAAGCTATAAAGCTACTATCAAGGTGTACGGTGCGAAAGACGGCAAGCCTGACTTAACTAACCTCGTAGCGACTAAAGATTTGACTGTTAATTTGAATGGCTTGACCACACCAAATCAGGTCAAAGAGTCTGTTGTTAACAATGTCAAAGACATGATTGATGTTCCAGCTAGCTACCTTGATAAGGCTAAGGTTCCTGGACCTTTCTTGGCCGGTGTCAACCAAGTCATTCCATACGAAGCTTTTGGTGGAGATGGTATGTTGACTCGCCTCTTGTTAAAAGCTTCAGACAAAGCCCCATGGTCAGATAACGGAACGGCTAAAAATCCTGCTCTATTGCCACTTGAAGGCTTGGCTAAAGGCCAATATTTCTACGAAGTGGATTTGAATGGCAATACGGTTGGCAAAGAAGGACAAGCCCTTCTAGATCAACTTCGAGCTAACGGAACACATACATACCTAGCTACTGTTAAAGTCTATGGCTCTAAAGATGGCAAACCTGATTTGACCAATCTGATTGCTACTCGTCAAGTAACGATTCAGCTTCGTGGAAAAGAAATGGCGACAATACCATCTCAACAAGGTCAGATGAATACGAAGCCTTCTGAAACAGGCTCTACAGGTACGACTGAGGGTATGATGGGTACAAATCACCATATGTCAGATATGAAAGTAGATCAACCAGATTCTAGCCCAATGGCTAATATGATGAAAAAAGATGATAAAGCGATGTTACCAAATACTGGGGAAGCTAAAACAGCTACAGCTGGGCTTGGTATCTTTGGTCTAGCCTTGGCAGGTCTTGTTGGACTTTTGGGTTTGACAAGCAAACGAGAAGATTAAGATTCAAATCACTTAAACATTAGAGAAAATAGTGTTATACTAAAGCAAGTATAACACTGTTTTTATCGAAGGAGTGTCAGATGAAAAAGACAATTTTGCTGGTTGATGATGAAATAGATATTCTAGATATTCAAAACCGTTATCTTATACAGGCAGGTTACGATGTTTTGGTCGCCCATGATGGTAAGGAGGGATTAGAGCTTTTCAGAAAAAAATCTATCGACCTCATTATCACAGATATCATGATGCCCAATATGGACGGGTATGATTTTATCAGTGAAGTTCAGTATATCGCTCCGGATCAACCCTTCCTCTTTACAACTGCTAAGACAAGCGAACAGGATAAGATTTATGGATTGAGTTTGGGGGCAGATGATTTTATAGTCAAACCCTTTAGCCCACGCGAATTGGTTTTAAGAGTGAATAATATCTTGCGTCGCCTTAGCCGTGGAGGAGAGACCGAACAGATCGAGTTTGGTGACTTGGTAATCAACCATGTGACTCATGAGGTTCGCATTGGGGAGCAACCTTTGGAATTGACAGTAAAATCCTTTGAACTTCTATGGATATTAGCCAGCAATCCCGAGAGAGTCTTTTCAAAGACGGAACTTTACGAGAAGGTATGGCAGGAGGACTATGTAGATGATACCAATACACTCAATGTTCATATCCATGCTTTGAGGCAAGAGTTGACCAAGTATACAAATTCAAATGCTCCTGCTATCAAAACTGTCTGGGGTTTGGGTTATAAGATGGAAAGACCAAGAGGTAGAAAATGAAATTAAAAAACTATATTTTAGTGGGGTATCTAGTGTCGACTCTACTAACGATTTTGGTCGTTTTCTGGGCAGTCCAACGAATGTTGATCGAGAAAAGTGAAGTTTACTTTCTAGTTGGAATGACCATGATTGCTAGTTTCATTGGCGCTGCAGTGAGCATCTTTCTTTTGTCGCCTGTGTTCTCTTCTCTGAAACATTTGAAAAAACAAGCTCAGGATATAGCCAGCAAAGATTTCAGCACAGAAATTGAAACCAAAGGCCCATTAGAATTTCAAGAGCTAGGTCAGGCTTTTAATGACATGTCCCACAATTTGCAGGCTACCTTTCAATCACTTGATGAGAGCGAGCAAGAAAAGAGAATGATGATTGCGCAGCTCTCTCACGATATTAAAACTCCCATTACCTCCATTCAGGTTACTGTGGAGGGAATTCTAGATGGAGTGATTAAGGAAGAGGAACGGCTCCACTACTTAACCACGATTGGTCGGCAAACCGAGCGTCTAAACAAGCTAGTGGAGGAATTGGATGTTCTGACTCTTAACACCCAACCTCAAGATACTGCTGATGAAGAAGTCGAAGAGGTCTTTTTAGATCAGCTGTTGATTGAGTCAATGAGTGAATTTCAACTCCAGATTGAACAAGAGGAGCGAGATGTTTACATTCAAGTATCACCTGAGTCGGCGAAAATCAAGAGCCATTCTGACAAACTTTCTCGCATTTTGGTTAATTTGTTAAACAATGCCTTTAAATATTCAGAACCAGGAACCAGAATCGAGGTTCTTGCCCAATTAACAGAACAAGAGCTGACAATCAGTGTGAAAGACGAGGGTCAGGGGATCCTTCCTGAGGATTTGGAAAAGATCTTTAAACGACTTTATCGTGTGGAAACTTCGCGCAATATGAAGACAGGTGGGCATGGATTAGGTCTTGCGATCGCACGCGAACTAGCCCATCAGCTTGGTGGCGAAATCACAGCAGAAAGTCAATATGGCTTAGGAAGCAAGTTTACATTCAGCCTTAGTTTGAAATAAAGGCGTAAAATCCCTTTACAAATATAGCTTTTCATGGTACAATAGCCTTTGTGTGAAATAGCAGCAGGAAAGCATGAAGCTCGTCAACAGGTGTCTTATGACAAGTAACCTTGGCTGTTTAGGCGAAGGGCATCTGCACGAATCAGGGCTTTCTAAGTGACTATTTCCACCGAAATATTATTTATATCAGGAGGACATTCACATGTCACGTTATACAGGACCATCTTGGAAACAAGCTCGTCGCCTTGGCCTTTCACTTACAGGTACAGGTAAAGAATTGGCACGTCGTAACTACGTACCAGGACAACACGGACCAAACAACCGTTCTAAATTGTCAGAATACGGTTTGCAATTGGCTGAAAAACAAAAACTTCGTTTCACTTACGGTGTAGGTGAAAAACAATTCCGTAACTTGTTCGTACAAGCTACAAAAATCAAAGGCGGAATCCTAGGTTTCAACTTCATGCTTCTTTTGGAACGTCGTTTGGATAACGTTGTTTACCGTCTTGGTCTTGCGACTACTCGTCGTCAAGCTCGTCAATTCGTAAACCACGGTCACATCCTTGTTGACGGAAAACGCGTTGATATCCCATCATACCGTGTAACTCCAGGTCAAGTAATCTCAGTTCGTGAAAAATCATTGAAAGTTCCAGCAATCCTTGAAGCAGTAGAAGCTACTCTTGGACGTCCAGCATTCGTATCATTCGATGCTGAAAAATTGGAAGGTTCATTGACTCGCTTGCCAGAACGCGACGAAATCAACCCAGAAATCAACGAAGCACTTGTCGTTGAATTCTACAACAAGATGCTTTAATTTTAAGAAATATCTTACAGAAAGCCTACAACAGTGGGCTTTTTGCTTTGTCTTAAAAGGTTGATTTCTGGGTTTGCTTAGATATTTGCTAGATTGATTTCATTGCTGCTTCAAAGAATGAGACGGCTTTTTTTGCGTTCTCTTTTGAGAGGTAAAAAGAAGCGTGACCCTCCCACAGCTATAGAGCTTTTAGGCGGGAAAACCACACTTCTTTCTTGAATTAATTTTACATCATTTTGACTTAAAAAACAAATAGAGGCGTCCCACCTCCTACCGCAGAAAGATCTGTTTCAAGGGGAGATGGAAAACCTCTATTCGTTAATCTAATTATAGCCTAAAAAACTTTTAAATACAAGGCTATTGAGATAGTAAGGGGGAAAAAAGAAGTAACCATCATTCCGACCACATAGTAGACAGGGGGGAACAAGATTACTTCCTTTATTTACTTAAGTATACAACATTTTTACAAGAAAGCAAAGTAGCAGGTTAGTCTAATGGGGTGCTTGTTGTACTTTAGCAAGTAAGGTGTGCTATAATGCTTTTAACAGGAACTAAAAGCCATTAGTAAATAACTAATATTGGGTCATATTGTTCCGATGTTAGAGAGAAGGAACTTAATGAAATTATGGGAATATGTTGATAAAAATGTTCGCCTTATTTTAGAAGATGGGACCTCCATCAAGGGTAGGGTGGTTGATTGGTTTGACGGTTATGATTTAGATGGTCCTGACGAAATAGTTATAGGTGATCGCTCATATCCTGAAGATATTATCAAGAAAATCAAAATTATTAGTGCTTAGTTCAACCTAGGCGATTTTATCGACTAACTATAAAAAGTATAAGAACTATCGAAAAAATAGCAGAGAGGAAAATAAATGAGTAAACAGCTTTGGAAGTATCTTCGATCAAGGGTTCAGATAGTCACTAATTGCGATAAGATAATCAAGGGACGTGTCATAGACTTTGTTGACGAAATGGACAATGATGAGCAAGATGAAATCACTATTCTCATTGCTAATCCTAGTCCAGATGAAGCTACTGAAATTTCTCTCTTTGAGAGTGAGATTGTCTCGATTAAAACAATCTCATAGGACTTAGAACAATCTAGGTGCTTTTACCTGCCTTATTTGAAAGAAAACACTATGGAAAAGGATTTAGTTTATATGGCAATATTAGATGATTTACAAGAGTTATATGACAATGGTTGGGATGCCTCTTTTGATTATAATGGTCAAGTATGTGGGATTTTTCCTAATTCTGTTCATGATATTGTAGTGGTGATTGGAGATAAGGAATACCAGGTATCATCATTCATTGATCTGATTTCTCTAAAAATTGACGATAACACTTTAGTAGAAATTATGGATGGAATTGAAGTGCAGTATTATTAAAATAAAAATCATCTTTGATGAATGAACTGCACCCCAAAAATTAGATTTTGTCTGTTAAATTTTTGGAACGTAGCTCAATATGCTACAACGTTCTTATTAGGAGGGGAAGGGTAATGGGTTATAGTCAACAAGTATTAGACATGCTCCAGCAAACAGTCAGTGGTCAGATTGATAATTTTTGGGATTTTTCCTTTACGTTTAACGCTCTTTTTGGAGAAGATGCGGAATTTTCCGAGGCTTGGGATAATGAAAACTCTGAAATGTTTGACGCTCTCAATGACTTTGAGTTGATGATATTTTTAGAGGAACATGATCCAAGCGACAAACAAGGTTTTATCGATTTCTTAACACCTTACTACGAAAAAGCAAAGCAATTAGCCAATATTGAAAGGAATATTTAAATGACACTCTGGAAATTTAACCGTACAGATGTAATTATCACGTTAAAAAATGGCGCGGTAGTTAGAGGATTTGTAGAAGACTATTGTGACGCCTCTGACAATGACGAGGAGATTGACTCCTTGCTGGTAGATGTTGATGGAACTCTTTATGAATATTTTGAAGATGAAATCGTCAGCATCATAGAAAGCTAGTAGTGGGAATAGAATCTAAGGAAAAAATCTTGTTTGTTGAGATTGTTTTAGTTGGGATGGTCCTATATGAAAAAGGATGAAATTAAAAAATATTTAGACAAAGATCTTGAATTTAATTATAATAGCCGAGGTGCTTGCTTTTTATCGAGTATATGTGTAGTTGGTTATGATTATGAAGGTCAGCAGTTTGATACAATTGATGAAGCTATGGAAGCTAAAGTATTTGACGGGAAAAGCTTAGTAGATATATGGGATGAAGTTTTTCCACAAGTTTTTTAAAATGAAAAGCACCTTTGATGAACTGCACCCCAAAAGTTAGATTTTTTCTGTCTAACTTTTGGGGTGCAGTTCAAATGTATGAGATATTTTTAGTTTTGATTTAATTTCGATATTTTTCCGGAAAATACTTATTTTTCGGAAAGTCAAGATTTTGTTATTATTTATGATATACTGGTACCGTAATTATATCCTTACAGAGGTTAAGTAAGGGTTTCAGTACACGTCAATAGATGTCAAAATATTGATTTTAAGCGATTTTTGATTTTTGGAAACTCATTATATCGCACTACAAATCAATAAAAACTCTACCTTTTACTCTACCTTTTTTAGATAAATATATCATCTGGATATTGAAGTTAAGCCCTGCTATCATTTCGATGGCAGGGCTTTTTAATGTTTGGGACACTACCTTCTTATCTATATTTTGATGGAGCTGAAGTTGACATCTACAAAGTTTAATGTTAAAATACATTCAAAAATATATTTGAATGAGGTGCTTTATGGTTCAAAATGTTGTTACTTCAATAATCCTGTATTCTGGGACAGCCGTAGACTTACTTATTATCCTAATGTTATTTTTTGCCAAAAGAAAAAGCAGAAAAGACATCATTAACATCTATTTAGGACAATTTCTAGGCTCTGTTAGTCTAATATTGCTAAGTTTACTTTTTGCATTTGTCTTAAATTATATTCCTAGTAAAGAGATTTTAGGTTTGCTCGGTTTGATTCCAATTTTCCTAGGACTCAAAGTTTTGCTTTTAGGAGATTCTGATGGAGAAGCTATTGCAAAAGATGGTTTGCGCAAAGATAATAAAAACCTGATTTTTCTAGTCGCTATGATTACTTTTGCAAGTTGTGGTGCTGACAATATTGGTGTTTTTGTCCCATATTTTATTACCTTAAATTTAGCGAATTTGATAGTGGCTTTACTTACCTTTCTAGTCATGATTTATCTCTTGGTTTTTTCTGCCCAAAAATTGGCACAAGTCCCTTCTGTTGGAGAAACTTTGGAAAAATATAGCAGATGGTTTATTGCCGTTGTTTATTTAGGACTGGGGATGTATATCCTGATTGAAAACAACAGCTTTAACATGCTAAGGACTGTGTTCGGCTAGGAGAAAAAATTATGAAAAAAGATAGTATCTGCCAAGTGAATATTATAAATCAGCAAAATGTTACAACCGCAACGAACTACCTTGAAAAGGAAAAAGTCCAAAAATCACTTCGTATTTTATCAAAGTTTACCGATAATAAACAGATAAATATCATCTTTTATCTCCTTGCTGTTGAAGAACTCTGTGTCTGTGATATAGCCTGTTTACTAAATCTCAGTATGGCATCTGCCTCCCACCATCTTCGTAAACTAGCCAATCAAAACATCTTGGATACTAGAAGAGAGGGGAAAATTATATATTATTTTATAAAAGATGAGGAAATCAAAGACTTTTTTAATCAACTAGGATAACAACTATTTTTACTACTTTATCATGATTATATATAGGACTTATCTATGAAATTTTTTGATAAAAATTACTCACATGAAAGACTACTCGTAGCAAATCTTTAAGAAAAAAGTATAATTTAAAGCAAAGCGACCTAGGTAATGCAGGTCAAGTTAGCCAAGTTTAAAAGGGAGAAATCTGAAAGAAAATGTATCTTTGATAGTAGTCATTTATTGTGAAATATGATATATTTATTAATTAGATGGATGAATACTTCTAGAGTTAAATATAGCATAATAGGGACAGACTTTTTGGTTTATTTTTGTTTGTAGTCGGATTATGAAAGAATATCCAATATTATGCGATAAGATAGAATGTTACAAAAAAGAAAGGGGATGCAATCCGATGAAGAAAGACAGATTAATTGTATTGACAGATGCTGTTCTAGCAATTATTATGACCATCTTGATTTTAGAGTTAGACAAACCAACAACACCAAGTCTTGAAGCTTTTTGGGATTTACGGCAAAATTTCTTTGCTTGTTTTCTTTCCTTTTTCTGGTTGGGATCGTTATGGATGGCACTAAACACATTATGGGAAAAGGTTGAGAAAATTTCCTCAGAAATTATTTGGTGGAATTTGTTTCTACTCTTGGAGCGGCAGGAGTTCTCTTTGGAGAATTTCATGCCATCCAAGATACCAGTCTGAATGATGTGGTGGACCGGATCTATATAAATGTCAAGGATTTACCGTTTCAGTCCTTGGGAGCTTTAGCTAATATCCTGTCTGATGTTAAGAAGGGACTGATTCAAGACAGTCATATCTGGTCTTTCTTCCAGTCATTTTTCAAACAATATCAGTTGATAATCAGCTTAAATCAGATCTATCAGTTTGTCTATCTTTCTCTGATGGAGATCATGTCCTATCTTCACTTTGATTATTGGAAAAAACGGCTCGGTCAGGAGCTAGTATGAATAAGGAGAACAAATGAGACGTTTAAAAATGTTATGGCATATTATACAGGTTACGGGTTTTACTCGGTTTGCTCTGAGTTTTGTGACCTTTGTTTTTGGGTCAGGAGGCGTGCTTTTCCTAGTTGAACCTGCTATCACAAATTACGGAGACGGTCTTTGGTATGCTTTTGTGACTTCGACGACTGTCGGCTACGGGGATCTCCTAGCTGTGACCTTGATTGGAAGGATTACCAGTGTCTTCTTGACGATTTATGGGCTCATATTTTTTGGCTGTTTATCAGCTGTTATTATTAATTATTATACCGATTTAAATAAGGAAAGAGGAGAGGACAAATGACTGCCAATTATTCAACACGGGAATACCGTGAGAAATTATACGATGACCTTCATGTTCGATTGAGAGATACAGCGATTTTGATGTGTGCAATTTTTATTGCCTCTATCGGTCTAAATATGAATTCAACAGCTGTTATTATTGGAGCCATGTTAATTTCACCTCTCATGACACCGATTGTTGGACTGGGATTCGGTTTAGCTATTTTTGATACGCGTTTAATCAAGCAATCTCTAGAGGTTTTATTGACTCAAGTGTTGGTCAGTTTGCTTGTCTCGACTCTGTATTTCTGGATTTCTCCCTTGTCTTATGCAAGTAGCGAGTTGATCGCACGAACCTCTCCAACCATTTGGGATGTTCTCATTGCTATTGCTGGTGGGATTGCTGGTGTGATCGGTTCAAGGAAAAAAGAAGCAAACAATATCGTGCCAGGAGTAGCCATTGCTACAGCTTTGATGCCGCCTATCTGTACTGCTGGCTATGGTTTAGCTAATGGGAATGTACGATTTTTATTGGGGGCTCTCTATCTTTTCTTGATCAACTGTGTCTTTATCATGCTAGCCAACATTGTTGGAACAAGAATTTTGATGAGAAAATCTCCTTTAACTTCATTTAAAGAGCTGAGCATTAAAATGAGAATTGGCTTGATTTCTTTGATTGTATTGTTGATTCTTCCAGCTAGCTATTCGGCAGTTACTCTGACAATAGAACAAGCGCGCAAAGAAGGGATCAAACAGTTTGTAGGAAAAGAGTTCGCCAATTATACGGTTATTAATCAAGTCTACAAGTCAAGTAACAATGAATTGGTCTTGACGGTTGTTGGAGATCCGATTTCAGAAGAAGAATTAGAAACACTCCACCAAAAACAAGCCTCTTACGGTATTCAATCTGTTCAATTGAAAGTGAATCAAGTTCAGAACTCGCCAACATTAGATAGTGAAGCGACCAAGGAATTTTATGAAAACATTGACAAGTATATTGATCAAAAACTCTCTGAAAAAGATTCACAAAACGATCTCGTAAAAGAAAATGAAGCAGACAAGGATTGAGGACAATGAACTGAATCGGTTTTTACGCCGTGTTTTTCTTGTATCTTCCTCTTTCTTACTTATAGCAGGTTGTTTTTGCTTGAATAAGAAATAAATTAGAAGTTCTATCATCTAAGAAAAATGATGAAAAAAATCATTTAACTAATGGTGTGAACGTTTAGTGTTTATCAGCTCCATTCTCTGTAATTTTGGGGGTAAAATCCACACCATTTAGATAAAATTAGTTGAATTTGATTGGAAAAACGCTTTTATAAAAGCGGAGAAAAGTCTTGATATTACGCTGTTTTTAGTCCAACTGAAATTCATACTTTCCAAACCAGGTCTTACGATTTGTAAGTAAAAGAGCAAATAAAAAAGAGGAGCTTGACACTAAAGTTCCTCTTCTTTTTAAATAAACGAATCAGTTTCTTATTACATAAAAGGTAGTGAAAAAGGTAGTGATTCGATTGATTCATATCGCAATGTAGTGAAATTTCGAAATTCAAGAATTGCTTTAAATCAAGGTTTCTAAAGTCTACTGACGTGTAGTGAACCCTTATTTAACCTCTGTAAGGAATACTTAAAATCTATTTTAGTTGTGATAAACCCTATTAAATCAATGTTTATAAGCTATTGATTTGGATAAAATTGTCAGAGGTTGCCAAAAAGGTTGCCATGAATTTTATGAGGTTAGCTCTGCAATTTTATTTAGATAAATATCTACCGCTTGTGTTTGATTTTTAGGGGCAAGCTCGGCATATATGTCCATAGTAGTTTTGATAGACTTATGTCCCATACGAACCTGTAACTCTTTCCAGTTCATACCTGCATTTAACATCATAGAAGCGTGTGTGTGGCGGAATAAGTGAAAACCATAGTCAGGTAGACCAACTTCTTGTAATCGTCTTTTGAGTGTCGCACGTTCATTCCTATCGCACATATAATTTCCGTAAATAGTTGGGAAAATCAACTTACTTTTTGAAAGACCGTTCTTCTTGAAATAAAGATTCATTTCATCATGGAAGTTTTGAAGTTGCTCAATAATTTGGTACGGAACAGCTATTTTTCTATTGCCCGAATCAGATTTAGGAGTATTTTTACAAACAACCTTTCCTTTTAATCCTAACTTAGGTTTCGCATTTTTCCAAACAAGAGTTTTAGTGACTAATATTTCAGAACTTTCAAAATCAAGGTCATAGATAGTCAAAGCTAATAGCTCATTGATTCTCATTCCTGAAGCAAGTAGACTGTCGCAGATAACTTTAAATCGCCGATTAGCCCTAGTATTAGATAAAGTATCAACGAAATTTAGCCAGATAGTTAAATCTTCATCATGAAGAACCATAATGCGTTTTTGATTGCTTTTAGGTTTTGGGGGAATTTTGATAGATTGAGCAGGATTATACTTTAATTCAAAGTGTGTTATTCCAAAATCGAAAATCTCTCTTAATTTGTGAGCGATTGCTCCGAAGTCTTTCGCGCTTCCTTTTTTAGCTCGCTTATTGCCGGCATCGACAGATTTTTTCGATTTTTGGGCAAGCTCGTTAATCCAATTTTGTATATCGGAGGAAGTGATTTTATCTGGTTGATAGTGTCCGAATTTGGGTAATATATAGGTATCAAGATAATTTCTCACTCGATTGAGAGTATTATCTGAACTAACCCAAGTTTCGTAGTTTGAAAACCAAAGTTCAGCTAATTCTAATAATGTAGAGATACTAAAAGATTCTTGTCTTGTTGAACCGCTTTCTTCAAAATCAAGTTTAGCTTGTGTAATTTTGCGATCTAAGGACCTCAGGGTTTTCGCTGTTATTGTTGTTTTTACAGGTTTTCCTGTTTTTGTATCTAAACCTAGATAAATACTCTTTGCTGAATAACTAATCTCGCCATTGTCCTTTACTTTCTTGAGGACGGTTTTCCCTTTATGGATAATTTTTTCTATATTCATTGCTGCTCTCTTCAATCAATCGAAGAATTGAAAAAAGCTAAAATAGATAGTATCTCACTTTCTTTTTTGATACTCTTATTTTAGCATATTTCACTTCTAGTTGTGACTTAAAAACTCTAAAACGGTATCAATATGATAGTAAACGGTTCTAGTACCCTCAATAGGTGGTTCTAAACGTTTAAGACCTCTATTTTCCCATGACCTCAATGTATTTGGAGATATACTCAGTAAATCTAATAACTCTTTTTGAGTATAAATAATGCCAGTTCTATTTTTTTCACTATTTAAATGTTTTAGTAGGTCAATCACGGTAAGAAGCATGAGTTCGATTTGCTTTAAATCAAAATTATTGCTAGACATACTATTCTCTCTTTCTTTGGTAAATATAATTGAAATATGAGATAATAGCAGTAGGGGTAAGCTACTGCTTATCTCTTGCTAATCTGCAACATCACTTTTAGGCTTCTTGGCGGAATCTTTAGGAGTGATGTTGTTTTTTTGGTAAAAGATTTGAAAGGCATCTTCCAGAAAATCTTTAAAATTTAGTTTTGACAGTTCATCACCGAATTTGTTTAACCATATCCCAACATCTGGATTTGGGATATAGTTGAATTCGTATTCTTGAACTAACCTGATGATGAAGTGATTACGGGCTTGCGTACCCCAAATTTCCTCAATTTTCCTTAGAAGTGGATAAAATCCGCTACCTTTTAACAAATAAGAAATGGTTGCTAATAAATCATTATTTCGGGAGTTTAAGGATTCAAGCTCTGGGAAGATACCAAAACCTTTAAGTAAATCACTAGTGAATGGCAACAGTTGACCAGTCTCTGCATCATGGAAACAATATTTATCAATCATTTTGTTGACAATGAGCTTGCTCAAATCTTGAGAGCTATCAATAGCAAGCAATAAGGTTAGAATTTGATTGCTATAAGTACCTTTATAGGAAGCCTCCATGCGTACCCAAGAATTGCAATACTTAGTTAAGTGCATATAGCGACCTTGATTATCTAATTGTTCCTGATACTTGTTATAGATCCGCAACAGAGCATTTACATTCTTTTTCTTGCTACCAATATATATCGTTTGCGCTTGACCATTCACTTCTTGAGCGCTAATGTTAGAAATATTTTTACGTCCTTTATGATTGGTGATAATATATTTTTTGATTTTTAACCCTTGGTAAAGGTCATTGACAGCCATTGGATAATTAAAGTAATCAACAGCAAGGTCAATACGAGAAAGGCGCAAATCATAATAGTCAGCGTACAGCAGTTGTGCTATATTATGAACGTCAATTGCTTCACTATAATAGTCTTGATAGGAGGCTTTATAGTGAGACAAAGCTGATGCAGAAATTTTTAGGATAATTCCCATAGTGAAGTTAGTCTGATGCCAAGCAATCGCAAAGTAATAGGGGAGATTCTGAAAGGTAAATCCCTCTGTATAACCTGCTGGTGGGGTTTTTAGTGGAATATAATTTCCAAAGAGAACTGGGAGGGATAGCTTTTCTGCTACTGTTTCAGACAGCGATAAAGCAATTTGATGCCAATTATCAGGATATTCTCCTACAGTATCTTCTGTCGGTTGGATGACAAATGTAGCTTCATCGACACTGGTCATAATGACTGGGTTATGGTCGTTATCTTTTTGAAGATACTTTTCAATTTCATTTTTACAAATCATTTTATTTTCTTTCTATCCGCCTAAAGAGTGAAAGTTAACTGGGCGGAAAATATTGCTTTAGTTAACTATTTATTGTAATGTAGCGAAATTTCTACGCTTTTATTCTCTCACAGTTTCAGGAAGTAATCACCCTAAATAAAAAGTTATAGAATAACGTTGATATAACAGCATTTTAAGGGAATTGAGCATTTTACCCTAAAGTGGAATTTACATAGCTTTAGAACAAGGTCAAATGGAACGGGGGTCTTCACATGTCCCCCGTATAACAGCCAGCTAAAGCTGGCGAGGCTGTAAGACCATCTGATTCTCTAAAGTGAATCAGGGTCAACAGCCTCTTCATCAAGAAAATAGCAGTCTGAACGTTGAACAGCCTCCCGAATCAGTTTTTCTAAAGGAGGTAAATTATGACTTGGTACAAGTATATGACGACTATCTTGCCCATCTATCTTCATGTAGCCGACACCTCTTGGATTGTTTCGCACAATGTCATCTTTTTCATCAGAGAAGAGCATTGAGACCGTTTCTTTAGATAATTTGCCTAGTGCAATTACTGTACCTATAGAATCACGTGATAACCCCAAGCTTGCTTTATGGGCATCTTGCTGGGAAATAATGACAAAAATTGAAAAGGACCGTCCTAGTTGAATAAGGCGAGTATAGTCTTTAATAGCTTGTTCACGCTCCTTTTTGTCTAGGCTATTTTGCCACGCATTGAACTCATCGAAGCAAACCACTACAAATTCTCTGGAACTATCGATTCCTTTTTGGCGATTTTCAAGGATTTTTAATCCTAGAGTAAGTAATTCTGAAACCTCATCAAATCGCTTAAATCCTTTACAGCCATTTAGAAAGGCAAAGTCTGTATCAGCTTTGTAATCACCAATAAGGAACGTTGCTTCTGGGTAGGTACAAGCAAACCTTGCTAAAAAGACCTTTGTTGCATAGGTCTTACCTGAGCCTGAGGAGCCTACCAAAAGAGCGTGAGGTACACGCTCAACTGGTATATCCCAGAAAAAATGATTTCTGTACTCAAATAGATTTTTATCAAGAAAGCATTTCATCTGTTAATACTCCTATTTAGAACTGTAAGAAAACTGAATTCCCAAATTTAGATAATACTGATTATTATACCGTAACAGTTTTCCAAATTGAGGCGTAACAGAAAGCCTCAGCCCTTTGTCTGACCAGCTTTCATAGGTTGTAGATTCAGCTAGGTATTTGTTAAACTGTGTTAAAAAGACTTGTTGAACATAGCTTTCTTCATTGATATCAGGTTTCTTTGATAACATAATTGGAAAACTAACAAAGTGAGAGCTATTGTCATCGTTACTTTGCAAGAATCGAATGTAGCGACTATCAAAAAGAAGTTTTTGACCTGAAACAGTGGCGCTTTCTTCAATTACCTGTTCAATATCTGCTGTGATTGTTGGAAGGTTTAACTGAAGCGTCTGAGCCTGTTTCTGCTTTTCTCTAATTTCACTTACCCTAAGAGCTAAATAAAGAAATCCAGCAAATAAGATAATCAACCAAGATATAAACGACATAGAATAATTCCTTTCTAAGGATAAGGGGAGATACCCCCCATTACCCATTAAACCAATTCAATAAAAGCAGACTTAGCTTTTACTGAGAGCGCAGCACGATTTCCACTGTTATAAGCATTGATAGAAACACCTTCAAGAACAATTTCTACTTTTTCGTCAAATAAAGTTGTAAAATCAGATACATTAACCATATCAGCCTTGATATTTGTTTGATTGAATCGACCGTCTGGAGTTCGTACACCGATAGTCAAATTTGTTTGACCAGTGCTGAGACCAGATGTATAGTCTTTTACTTCCGATGCGCCAATAAAGCGACCCTGCAATGTTGTTTGTGTAGCTTCCATAGGCTACCTCTTTTCTAACCGTTTTATTAAATACATCAAAAAATTCACGGCTTTTCAAATTTATTGAAGATATGTATTGTGTGATAGCTACCTCACATCTTAATTATTCCATAAAAACTGACAAGACTTTACCTAAATTCACTTAAAATATAAGTAATAATTTTTCTTGGTTTTTTTAAAAGATTTTTTTCTGTTCTCACTATTGTTTAAAGCTTGCTACATAGCACTTTCAGTGGAATAGAATTTATTATTTATCGAGATTATTTGGTTCAAAAAAAAATAAATTTTTGTAAGATTGTTATTGAAAACGTTTTACCCTAAACTTTTATAAAACCCCGTTAATATCTTGACCTTTAAAATGTATTAATGCTAAAATGATACATAAACTTTTTTGTGTAAAGGATGTTTGCTATGGAAGAAAAAAAAGAAGAACGCATGCTTGTTGCAGTTACAGTTAATTTGATGCACAAAATGGAAGAATTTAAAGGTTTTAAAGAAGAACAAGGGATTAGTGGAGATTATGAAGCTAAAATTGCTTATCTAGCAGAAAAGTTTCACATGAGCGACCAGACAGCAGAAAATTTGTTGTCTGGTAAGGTAGTTTCTAAAAATAATTATTTAGCTATTTTTCCTTCCTTTGACAAAGATAATATAAACGAAAAATCTACTGCATTAGAAAGATTTGCAGAGACTATTGTGGATGAAATAGAGAAGGAAAATGAAGATTATATTACAGAAGTATCTAATATAATCACTAATAAATTAGAAAAACTTGATTTAAAAAATATGGCAAAAGCTGTATTATCAGATGATAAACGAGTGGAATCATTAAAAAACTCCATAATATCAAGCTTAAAAAGTGTAAAGTTCCCAAATAAGAAAACTAAAATTAATGACTACGCTCTAATTGTATGGATTGATCACTTTTATAAGAGTATCTCTGAACAAGATAATCTATTTGAAATTATTAGCAAATTAGATACTCTGTCGAAAGCTATTGAATATCTTCCTCTTGTTGAAAAACTATTGGAGTCTGAAGAAAATATTGAAATATTATCTCGGTTAGATAATCGTCTTGATTCATTGATGTTAGTTGAACGTCTGGAAGAGTTAGGTTTATTGGATTGCATTGAAAAAGCAACTAGTGGACTAGCGGGAATGAATGAATTTAACATTAAATTTGGAAAAACTTATGATAAATTTGTTTTATTAGATTGGTTATTCAATAATGCTAAGAAAGCATTGAATGGTGAAGATATACCTAAATTTATTCACAGTCAGACTAAAACAGAGCATGATATAAAGAGAGAAACTAAAAATTAAATTAGCAAATTTAAAAAAGCCAAGTTCAAAAATACTTGGCTTAATTTATTTGTTTTAATATATCTCGGAGAGCCTTTATAGTAGGTTCTCTTTTTTCTGTCGGTAGATTTCTAATATCTTCAATGAGTTGTGAAAACTCTCCGCTTTGATTTTGATTTTCAATATTAAAAAAAGTATTCATATCAACTTCAAGTGCTTGTATAATTTTTTCAATGGTTTCGAGCTTAACGTTTAATTGTTTATTTTCTAACCTATAGATATAGTTAAAACCCAAATCAGCTTTTTCTGCTAGATATTCTTGTGTCATCCCGCTTTTCAGTCTTAGAAGTCTGATTTGTTTTGCAACAAATTCTCTTAAATTTATTTTTTCAGTCATGATAGTACCTCATAACTATCATACAAGTTTATCTCATTGAATAAATCGTTATCAAAAGACTGAAATTTTTGCAATAATAATATTTAAAAGACTGAAAATATGGTATAATATTATTCATAAAACAGTCTTTTAAGACATAAAGGAGTTTACATGCTAGAATCAAACACGCAAGGTCACGGAACCATCAAGAAATTGCGCACAGGTGCAGTTATTTCAACGCTTGCAATCTCGGCTCTAGGGGTATCTACTACGGTATCAGCTAGTGAGACTGAAGTTGCGGTTAATGAGCCAGCAACTAGGGTAGTTGCTAAGGACGAGGTTAAACCTAAAGTTCCTAGTCAAGCGGATGTTGACAAGGCTAAAGCTGAATTGGATAAGGCTAATCAGGATGTAGCTAAGCAAAAAGAAGTAGTTGCATCTACTGAAGCAAACATTGCAGATGCTGAAAAGACTATCGCTGACACTACTAAAAAGGTAGAAGAAGCTAAGACTGTTACACCTGAAAAGGTAGCTGAGGCTAAGGCAGATGCTGACAAGAAAGCCAGTGAGCTTGCGACTGCTGAAAAGGCTGTAACTGATGCTGATAAGTCTGTATCTGCAACTGCTGAAAAGGTTGAAGACCAAACTAAGGTAGTATCCGATGCTGAAAAGACTGCTACAGATGCATCTAACAAGGTAGCTGAAGCTCAAAATAAAGTAGATTCTCTTTCATCTACTACAGATATTCATACACTTGACAAAGAAGCTTATGGTCTTACTGTAAAAGTTAGAGTTGACGAGCGAAAGGTAGATGAAGCTCAGAAAAAACTTGACGACGGTAAAAAGGCTGTTGCAGATAAAGAACAGGCTATAAAAGATACCCAAGACAAGATTTCTTCTGCAGAAAAAGTGCTTAAACAAGCTACTACAGACCTTAACGATGCTAAAGCTAACCAATCTCAAAAAGAAGAAGCAGTTAAAGCAGCCAAATCCGATCTTGACCGTGCTAAAGAAGAGTTGTCTGACCAAGGTGGTAAATATACCGTCAACGTAAGTCAGGAGTATGTAAATCTCCTTAAACAGTACATTTCTAATCCAAGCAAGGAGCTTTCCGACCAACTAAAAGCGCTCGCTTTCAAAGAGTACGAGAAGTTTGGTAAAATTACTTTCGATGGTGGGGAAGTTTATCGTTACGACTTGAACTACCCTCAAGCATCTAAGAAAGACCTTAACACAAAGGTAGATATTAACAATCTTGAATATGAAACTCGTAAAGAGCTTTCTTTATTCGCAGCAGACCTTATCAACCAACTTCGTAAACAATTCGGTACAGACCCTGTTAAAGTTACAGAAGATGCAATTCGTATTGCTAATGAAGTTGCTCGTACCTCTAAAGAAGAGTATGGTCACGACTTCGATGCTCTTAGCAAGGTAGGAGAAAAAGACAACGGTTTACTTTTGGGTGAGCTTGCAGGTTTCAGTGACGACGAAACAACTACTGTTGCAGACCTTAAACGTCGTATCTATGACGATATCTTGTCTATGTTGTTTGACGACTCTCATGCTAAGTGGGGGCACGCAAACTCCCTCAGTGGGGTACTTCCAGAAAACCCTAATGTTGGGTACATGCAGTACACTGGTCTTGGTTTTCGTTCTAACAAGCGTTTTACTTCTGTAATCCACTATATCAAGATTTCAGATAACTTACTCTCAAACAATTCAAAATTTGATAAGACGAAAGTAGTTACAGCACCAAGTCAACAAGAACAGCTTGCAGAATTGCAAGAAAAAGTAAACTTGGCTGAGAAGTCTTACATCGGTGCATACTCAGCCCTCAAGGAAGCTGAAAACGGGGTATATCTTGCTAAGACTAGGTATGGTAAAGCTGACGATGACCTTTATTTTGCTCGCAGACACTTGTCCGATATCCAATTGAACAAGATTGACGTTCCAGCTCTTGAAAAGGCTCTCGAAGAAGCTAAAGCTCAGTTGGCTGAAGACAAACAAGCCCTAAAAATTGCCGAAGAAGTTCTTGAACTAGCTAAAACAAACGCTATTGACAAGGCTAAGTCTCTTGCAGAGGCTAAAAAGGCTCTTGCAACTGCCAAAGCTGAAAAAGCAACAGCAGACAAGGCTCTTGAAACTGCCAAAGGTGAATTGGAAGTTCTTACTAAAGCTCATGATGTAGCAGTTTTGGCTCGTAAGTCAGCTGGTCAAGACCTTGCTCGTAAACGTGAAGCGTCTAA
Organism: Streptococcus sp. 27098_8_51; assembly: GCF_041432205.1. GTDB lineage: Bacteria > Bacillota > Bacilli > Lactobacillales > Streptococcaceae > Streptococcus. The sequence goes on along the minus strand of NZ_JAPVZE010000012.1, from coordinate 44,086 downwards.
AGAAGCTACTGATACCTATACAGTTCTTGAACTCGCCCTTACTAAACGTGATGAAGTCCTTAAGGCTTTGAACAAAGAGCTTACTGATACTAAATCTAAGCTTGGTGTACTTCGTGCTGAGTTGGAGACTGCTAAGGAAGAGTTGGCTCGCCTTGAGGGTATCGCTGAAGCTAAGGCTCGTGGGTATGAAAACTTTAAGCAACTCAAAGCTGAACACGACGCATACCTTGCAGAACAACAACGCTTGCAAGCTTTGAAAGACAAAGAAGATGCAATCCGTAAAGCAGGTGGTCAACCAAAAGAAGTTACTGACGCAACTGGTAAAGTTGTTGATGTTGTGGATGCAAAAGCACAGGCTAAAGCAGTAATTGCAACAGTAGGAACTAAAGATGATAGAATATATCAAGCTCCTGCAAAAACCATAAATGTAAAAGCAGAATCTAAGAAGCAACTTCCAAATACAGGAACAAAGGAGTCGATGCTAGGATTACTAGGTTTGGGGTTGCTAGCAAGTTTAGGATTAGGGTATACCAAAAAGAACTTAAGAAAGTAAAAAATAAAAAATCTTCTTACTTATTGTAGGAAGATTTTTTTGGATTCCTAAAATTTATTGAAAAGACTGCGCTATTCCAACAATTTTTAGGAATGAAAAAAGTCCTAGAAAATTCTTAGGACTTTACATTCTTCGATTGTTGACTTTCTTTTTTATTTCAAAAAAGGTTGCCAAAAAGGTTGCCATAAAACTGATTTCAAATGATTTGTAATGAAACTCAATATTTCAAAAACCGCATGAAATCAAGGATTTCAGCATGTACTGAAATGTAATGAAACCTTATTTAACTTCTGTAAACACAACGTGTTTGCGAAGTTTTGGTGAGTATTTCTTCAATTGAAGACGGTCTGGAGTGTTACGTTTGTTTTTAGAAGTAAGGTACAAGCGTTCACCAGATTCTTTGTGTTCAAGTGTGATATTTACGCGCATGGTATCTCCCTTCTATTATTCAGCTGATGCAGCTTTAGCGATTTTACGTCCTTTGTAGTATCCTTTAAGTGATACACGGTGAGAACGTGAGTAATCTCCAGTAGTTTCGTCAAAGTTTACAGATGGAGCTGTTACTTTGTAGTGGGTACGACGTTTGTTTTTCTTCGCTTTTGAAGTGCGACGTGCAGGTACTGCCATTTTGATTTCTCCTTTTAAGATATAATTCAGTTAGGTTTGATTTTCATCAACTTTAATAGTATATCAAAACTTTTTTGTAAAGTAAAGTTACTTGACAAAAAAAAGATGAAAAAATTCTCCTGTCCGATCTAGCAGACAGGAGAAGGTGTTAAATATCAATCTCAAATGGTTCGTCAATGGTTTCTGATACGTATTTTCCGTCTTTCTTCCGTTGCTTGACACACTCTGTAAGGAGATATTCGATTTGCCCATTGACTGAACGAAAGTCGTCTTCTGCCCATGATGCGAGTGCAGCGTATAACTTTGTTGAGAGTCGAAGGGGAATCTGCTTTTTTTTAGCTTCAGCCATCTTTAGTAAAGACTTCCTGCGTTGACAATTGGTTGTGCATCATGATTACCACAGAGAACGACTAGGAGATTTGAAACCATGGCAGCTTTTCGTTCTTCGTCAAGTTCTACCAATTCTCCTTCATTGAGACGTTCTAGTGCCATTTCAACCATTCCCACAGCGCCGTCTACAATCATCTTACGGGCATCAATAATGGCAGATGCTTGTTGGCGTTGAAGCATAACAGCTGCAATTTCTGGTGCATAAGCTAGATAAGTGATACGTGCTTCAAGGATTTCCAAGCCAGCATCTTCTACGCGACTTTGGATTTCTTCACGAATACGGTTAGCTACAATTTCACTAGAGCCACGGAGACTACCTTCATCTGCTTGTCCATCCCCTGTAGTATCTACATTAGGAGACACATCGTAAGGATAGATGCGGACAATATTACGAAGGGCGCTATCACACTGCAATGAGAGATATTCTTTATAGTTATCAACGTTGAAGACTGCTTTGGCTGTATCGACAACTCTCCAAGTTACCGCAATTCCAATTTCAACAGGGTTACCTAAGCAATCGTTAATCTTTTGACGGGAATTGCTCAAAGTCATAACTTTGAGGGAAATCTGTTTCTTGCCAATTTCAAGGTTTACATCATTGCCATTTGATGATTTCATTCCTGAAAAAGGAGATTTTGTGCTAACATCACCACTTTGACCAAGTCGAGTGTGGTTTGCAGGGTTGACTGCTATGCTAAAAGGATTGACAAAGTAAAAACCAGGTTCTTTGATGGTACCTGTATAATTACCAAAGAGGGTCAAAACCAGAGCTTCCTGAGGTTTGACAACTTTTAAACCAGCATGAGCTAGAACTGAAATTAAGATTAATAAAAGACCGATAATAATTCCAAAAACGTTTTCCGAACCAGCACCCATTATAAATATAAAGATACCAAGTACGAGTGTCAATTCAATGAGAATTAATGCGAATACACCATTTGGTTTTGAATTGATTAGTTTTTCAGTCATAAGAATGACCTCCTGCTTTATGATATCTAAATGATATCACTTTAATTTATAAAGTCAAGAAATAAATGTAACATTTTTAAAGAAAATATTGCTGTATAGAATTTTCTGAAAATTCAAGAATTTTATTCTGTTCTTCATGCGGAAATTGTGCTATAATGGTAAAAACTGAAATGGGAGGGAACAAATGACAGAATTAGATACACGTCACCGCAGTAGCGTTTATGACAGTATGGTGAAATCACCAAACCGTGCCATGCTTCGTGCCACTGGAATGACAGATAAGGACTTTGAAACACCGATTGTGGGAGTGATTTCAACTTGGGCGGAAAATACACCATGTAACATTCACTTGCATGATTTTGGGAAATTGGCTAAAGAAGGTGTCAAATCTGCGGGCGCTTGGCCTGTTCAGTTTGGAACCATTACCGTAGCAGACGGGATCGCCATGGGAACGCCTGGTATGCGTTTCTCTCTAACATCTCGTGACATCATCGCGGACTCTATTGAGGCTGCGATGGGTGGTCACAACGTGGATGCCTTTGTCGCTATCGGTGGCTGTGACAAGAACATGCCTGGTTCTATGATTGCCATTGCCAATATGGATATTCCAGCTATTTTCGCCTATGGTGGTACTATTGCACCGGGAAATCTTGATGGCAAAGACATTGACTTGGTTTCTGTCTTTGAGGGTATCGGAAAATGGAACCATGGTGACATGACAGCTGAGGACGTGAAACGTCTCGAATGTAATGCCTGCCCTGGCCCTGGTGGCTGTGGTGGTATGTATACAGCTAATACCATGGCAACTGCTATCGAAGTTCTCGGTATGAGTTTGCCAGGATCTTCATCTCATCCAGCTGAATCAGCTGACAAGAAAGAAGATATCGAAGCAGCAGGACGTGCTGTTGTCAAGATGCTGGAGCTTGGTCTCAAACCATCAGATATCTTGACTCGTGAAGCTTTTGAAGATGCCATCACTGTAACTATGGCTCTCGGTGGTTCTACAAATGCCACTCTTCACTTGCTTGCCATTGCCCATGCGGCTAATGTTGACTTGTCACTTGAGGACTTCAATACGATCCAAGAGCGCGTGCCTCACTTGGCTGACTTGAAACCATCTGGTCAGTATGTCTTTCAAGACCTCTACGAAGTCGGTGGTGTCCCTGCGGTTATGAAATACCTCTTGGCAAATGGTTTCCTTCATGGCGACCGCATCACATGTACTGGTAAGACAGTCGCTGAAAACTTGGCTGACTTTGCAGACCTTACACCAGGCCAAAAAGTCATTATGCCACTTGAAAATCCAAAACGTGCAGACGGTCCGCTTATCATCTTGAATGGGAACCTTGCCCCTGATGGTGCGGTTGCTAAAGTATCAGGTGTGAAAGTGCGTCGCCACGTTGGACCAGCTAAGGTCTTTGACTCAGAAGAAGATGCTATCCAGGCTGTTCTGACAGATGAAATCGTTGATGGCGATGTAGTTGTTGTCCGTTTCGTTGGGCCTAAGGGTGGTCCTGGTATGCCTGAGATGCTATCCCTTTCATCCATGATCGTTGGTAAAGGTCAAGGAGACAAGGTTGCCCTCTTGACGGATGGACGCTTCTCTGGTGGTACTTATGGTCTGGTTGTCGGACATATCGCTCCTGAAGCTCAGGATGGTGGACCGATTGCTTACCTCCGTACAGGTGATATCGTTACGGTTGACCAAGATACCAAAGAAATTTCCATGGCCGTATCAGAAGAAGAACTTGAAAAACGCAAGGCAGAAACAACATTGCCACCTCTTTACAGCCGTGGTGTTCTCGGTAAATATGCCCATATCGTATCATCTGCTTCACGCGGAGCCGTGACAGACTTCTGGAATATGGACAAGTCAGGTAAAAAATAAACTTAAAAAGCAAGCCATTTTCGGCTTGCTTCTTTTCATCTTCAAAAGTGATTTGCCTGCTTATACTCAATAAAAATCAAAGAGCAAACTAGAAAGCTAGGCGCAGGTTGCTCAAAGCACAGCTTTGGGGTTGGAGATAAAGCTGACGTGGTTTGAAGAGATTTTTGAAGAGTATTAACGAGGTGGCAGTCCAAGGGCAATACGGCCGTAGCGACTGATTCGTGTGATCTTCCAAGCAGGCGACCAGGTAACTTCAACCTTGACATCTTCGATACCCTCGATTTGTTTCAGACCTGCGACGATTTCGATAGGCAGGCTTTCGGCGCAATCACAGGCAGTATCGGTGAAGGTCATGACAATCTTACAGAGACCTGTTTCATCCAGATTGATTTCATAAATTAAGCCCAGATTGTACACATCCAATTCCACATCTGTATCAAAAACCTTCTCTAGTTTTTCGATAATTTGGTCTTGTAAAGCCAAAGCGCGGTCATTGATTTTGATATCGTCTCTCATAACAGTCCCTCCACCTGATAAATATCCTCTATTTTCTCATAATTCTGACAATTTGGCAAGTTTTTGATGAATTTTCTGAAAAGACTCTCTTGAGATTTTCTGCTCTCACTGTTTTAATCCCTCTATTTGTGGTAAAATAAGACTATTAAGTTTAAAGAGGATTCCCTATGAAATTACAAAAACCAAAAGGAACGCAGGATATTTTACCTGCTGAGTCTGCCAAGTGGCAGTACGTTGAGGGCTTTGCCCGTGAAATTTTCAAGCGCTATAACTATGCAGAAGTGCGCACGCCTATTTTTGAGCATTACGAGGTCATCAGTCGCTCTGTCGGAGACACAACAGATATCGTAACCAAGGAAATGTATGATTTCTATGACAAGGGTGATCGTCATATCACCCTTCGTCCAGAAGGAACTGCGCCCGTTGTCCGTTCCTATGTGGAAAATAAACTCTTCGCACCAGAAGTGCAAAAGCCAAGCAAGTTCTACTATATGGGCCCTATGTTCCGTTATGAGCGTCCACAAGCAGGTCGTTTACGCCAGTTCCACCAGATTGGTGTCGAGTGTTTTGGCTCTAGCAATCCAGCTACCGATGTGGAAACTATCGCGATGGCAGCTTATTTCTTGAAAGAAATCGGCATCCAAGGTGTGAAATTGCACCTTAACACTCTGGGAAATCCTGAGAGCCGTGCGGCTTATCGTCAAGCCTTGATCGACTATTTAACACCGCTCAAGGAGACCTTGTCGAAGGATAGCCAACGTCGTTTGGAGGAAAATCCTCTCCGTGTCTTGGACTCTAAGGAAAAAGAAGACAAGGTAGCAGTAGAGAATGCGCCGTCTATCTTGGATTTCCTTGATGAGGAAAGCCAAGCTCATTTTGATGCCGTCCGTCAGATGTTGGAAAATCTGGGTGTAGACTATATCATCGATACCAATATGGTGCGCGGTCTGGACTATTACAACCACACGATTTTCGAGTTCATTACTGAGATTGAGGGCAATGACTTGACGGTCTGTGCGGGTGGTCGCTACGATGGTTTGGTTGCTTACTTTGGTGGTCCTGAAACTGCTGGATTTGGATTTGGCCTTGGTGTAGAGCGCCTGCTTCTCATTCTTGAAAAGCAAGGTGTGGCCCTCCCTATCGAAAACGCTCTAGATGTTTATATCGCAGTCTTGGGTGAAGGAGCAAATGTTAAGGCCTTGGAATTGGTACAAGCCCTTCGCCAACAAGGATTCAAAGCAGAGCGTGACTACCTCAACCGGAAGCTTAAAGCTCAGTTCAAGTCAGCCGATGTCTTTGCGGCTAAGACTCTCATCACGCTAGGGGAGAGCGAAGTCGAAAGCGGACAAGTGACGGTTAAGAACAACCAAACACGAGAAGAAGTTCAAGTGTCACTTGATGCTATCAATCAAAATTTCTCAGAAATCTTTGAAAAATTAGGCTTTTAATAGTAGAAAAACCGGTCAGGACCTTACTCCTGACCGGTTTCTTTTGCAAAATGACAAAAATCATAAACTTTTTGACAAATATACTTGTCAAAAAGAAAAAGATGTGTTACAATATAAGTAAGTTAAGAGTAAAGGAGAAAGGAATGCTTAAAAATCGTTTAAAAGAGCTTCGGGCTCGCGATGGTCTCAATCAGACCGAACTTGCCAAGCTAGCAGGAGTTTCCAGACAGACCATCAGTTTGTTAGAACGGGATGAGTACACCCCATCCATCGTTATTGCCCTGAAGATTGCTCAGATATTCCATGAGCCAGTCGAGTCAGTCTTTCGTATAGAGGAGGATGAGGAATGAATAAGTATAAAGTAATGTATTATGTAGTTGCCATAGCTCTATTAGTCAGCGTATTTCTACTGATTGGGATGGACCTAGGCTGGTTTAATCCATATCAAAGCGACCAATTTGTTTGGACCTACTTTGCTCTCATCCCAGTAGTTGACTGGATTGAAAAGAAATCCAAAAATCTAGCAAGTGAAAAAGGAGAATGAATATGAAAAAGTTTTTAGCAGGTTTTCAAGTCGATACTGAGCACAAAGAACTTGCAGGTGTTTGTGCAGGTTTAGGAAATTATTTTAACATTCAAGCCAATATCGTTCGTTTGGTGACAGTCTTGCTGTTTCTCTCTTCGACAGAGATTGGGATTATAACAGTAACTCTCTATGCCTATCTAGCAGGTTGGCTTGGCAATGAACCCTTGGGAGATGGAGCAAAAAAAGCTAGAAACCAAGCTATTTTCTTGTTTGCTGTTTGTTTGATTTTAGTATCACTTGGAACAGAGGGCTTGACAGCTATTTATGAATCAGGTAAAGTGTTTGGTCAGTGGTTAGTTGGATTGGTTTAGTTTAGAAAGAGTATGAATATGAAAAAGAAACGTGGATTGTTATTTTTAATGGCTGTTATCTTGGGAGGCTTCTTGGGCATGTTTGCAGAGATGTTTAAGGCCTATACCGAAAACTACGGAACCATTTTAGATGTCAAAACCGTGACTCCATGGATATCATCTATTTGTTTACTGTTAGGTTTCATTAGTATGTTTTTGACTTTCGATTTCTTAAAGAAAAGCAGAAAATTTCACTCCTTGTATCAAGAGGAAATGGATGATGATCTGAATGAAACCTATTATGTACAAATGTATCGTAATCTCGAGTTTGGAACTATTGCTTTTAATAGTGCAGGCGTAGCGATTTTTTTGGCTCTTTTCATCTCAGGTAGTGAAGTAATTGTACTAAATATCAGCTATATAACCTTATCTCTTTCTTTTTTGGCATTAGTGATGATTTTCAGTGCTCAAAAATATCTCTATAAGACCATTGCGATCGTTCGTCAGTTTGATTTGGAATTCTTCTCTACACCAAAAGATGTCTTGGACTATATAAACTCCTACGATGAAGGGGAGCGCAAGGCTAATTTGGAACAAAGTTTTCGAATTTTATTCCAATTAAACCAGTATGTCTTGCCAGCTCTCTATTTTCTAATCGTTCTCTTTTCCTTACTGACAGGAGAGATTCAGTTACTAGCCTTCTTGCTTGTAGGAGCGATCCATATTTATATCAATGTGATGCAATTACCTATGGTAAAACGTTATTTCAAATAGGAGTCTTTTATGAAATTACTTAAAAATCTTGGCTGGTTTCTTCTAGCTGTTCTATCCTTTTTCTTTGGCTATGGTCTGGTTCAGAGTACGGCGCTGTCAGCTCTTGGACTAGGGGCTTCGATCTTTGGAGTCTTGCCACTCTATATCGCTCTGTCAGGGGCCTATGTTTATGGAGTTTACAGATGGTATCAGACAGAAAAGGTTAGCATCCAGACGACAGCTTTTAATCGTTATATCTGGTTGCCTACTCTGGTTTTGCTAGTGGCGATTACAGCTCAGTTCTTTTTGCCAGAAGATCCGTCAGTCAATCAACAAATCGTATCACAATTGACAGTTGCTCAGCCTGTATTTGGTTTCTTTATGGTGGTAGTCTTTGCTCCTCTGACGGAAGAACTCATTTTTAGAGGGATGCTGGCGCGCTATCTCTTTCCTAAGCAGAACAACAGCAAACAGACAGCTCTGTTTCTCCTCGTATCAAGTGTGCTTTTTGCCTTGATTCATTTTCCAGGAACTTTGCAACAGTTTTTAGTTTATGCTAGTCTGGGATTGAGTTTGGGACTGGCTTATGTGAGCCGAAAAGGTCTTCTTTACAGCATTTCTCTCCACGCTTTGAATAATTTAATCGGCTTTTTGATGATTCTCATGCTATAATAGAGTCAGGAGGTCACATGAAACGAGTAATTTTATTAGCAGTGATACAGGCGGTTGTTCTCTTCTTTATCATCGGGGCACTTGCCTATGCCTTTAAAGGCGACTTCTTTTACAACTATCTAGCAGTTGTCTTTGCGCCTATTGCAGGTGTCTTGCGTTTTGCTTCGGCTTATGCGACGGAGATTGTTCTACCTAAAAAGGCAGCCGAGATTGCTGAAAAGCGTAAAAAAGGTTAAGAATCATAATCAGAGGATCCGATGACGTTTTCATCGGATTTTTTGTCTGTTCGTTTTGATTTCTAAAGGCAATCAAACTTTTCTGCTGATTTTCATGAAGAGCCTGCGCTTTTATGGTAAAATAGTAACAGAATAAAAGAGGAGAGAAAACATGAAACGTAGTATGTATGCTGGTCGTGTTCGTGAGGAACACATCGGACAAGAAATGACCTTGAAAGGATGGGTTGGCCGTCGTCGTGACTTGGGTGGTTTGATCTTTATCGACCTTCGTGACCGTGAAGGGATCATGCAGTTGGTTATCAACCCTGAAAAAGTATCTGCAGAGGTCATGGCAACGGCTGAAAGTCTTCGTAGCGAATTTGTCATTGAGGTGACTGGGCAAGTCGCTGCGCGTGAGCAAGCCAATGATAAATTGCCGACTGGTGCGGTTGAGTTAAACGTGACAGCTTTGACAGTGCTTAATACAGCTAAAACAACGCCTTTTGAGATTAAAGATGGGATTGAGGCCAATGACGATACACGTTTGCGTTACCGTTACCTTGACCTTCGTCGTCCAGAAATGCTAGAAAACCTTAAGCTTCGTGCCAAGGTGACCCACTCAATCCGTAACTACTTGGATGAGTTGGAGTTTATCGATGTGGAGACGCCATTCCTTTCTAAATCAACGCCAGAAGGGGCACGTGACTATTTGGTGCCATCTCGTGTCAATAAAGGGCATTTCTACGCTCTTCCTCAGAGCCCACAGATTACAAAACAGTTGTTGATGAATGCTGGTTTTGACCGTTATTACCAAATCGTCAAATGTTTCCGTGACGAGGACTTGCGTGGTGACCGCCAGCCTGAGTTCACTCAGGTCGACTTGGAAACATCCTTCCTTACGGAGCAGGAGATCCAAGATATTACAGAAGGCTTGATTGCACGCGTGATGAAAGAAACAAAAGGCATCGACGTGACGCTTCCATTTCCTCGTATGAAGTATGATGACGCAATGGCTCTTTACGGTTCTGACAAACCTGATACCCGTTTTGACATGTTGCTTCAGGACTTGACAGAAGTAGTCAAGGGTGTTGATTTCAAAGTCTTCTCAGAAGCACCTGCCGTTAAAGCTATTGTGGTCAAAGGAGCTGCAGATAACTACTCACGTAAAGACATCGACAAGATGACCGAAGTAGCCAAACAGTACGGAGCCAAAGGTCTTGCTTGGGTCAAGGTAGTTGATGGAGAATTAAATGGACCAGTTGCCAAGTTCTTGACTGGGATCCAAGCAGATTTGACTGCAGCACTTGGTCTTGAAGATAAGGATTTGGTTCTATTTGTGGCGGATACGCTTGAAGTGGCCAATGCAACACTAGGCGCCCTTCGTGGCCGTATCGCCAAAGAGTTTGACTTGATTGATAACGATAAATTCAACTTCCTTTGGGTGGTTGATTGGCCAATGTTTGAATGGTCTGAAGAAGAAGGCCGCTACATGAGTGCCCACCATCCGTTTACTCTTCCACAGGAAGAAACAGCTCACGAATTAGAAGGTGATTTGGCTAAGGTTCGTGCCATTGCTTACGATATCGTCTTGAATGGTTATGAGCTTGGTGGTGGTAGTCTTCGTATCAACCAAAAAGACCTTCAAGAACGCATGTTTAAGGCTCTTGGTTTCTCAGCTGAAGAAGCCAATGACCAGTTTGGCTTCCTTCTTGAAGCCATGGACTATGGTTTCCCACCACATGGTGGCTTGGCTATTGGACTTGATCGTTTTGTGATGCTCTTAGCAGGAGAAGAAAATATCCGTGAAGTCATTGCCTTTCCTAAGAACAATAAGGCAACCGACCCAATGACTCAAGCTCCATCAACAGTCGCTCTCAAACAACTAGAGGAACTCAGCTTACAAGTAGAAGAAGATGAAACAAGCAAAACGAATTAAGCGGTGGCGCTATTATCTGCGCCGCTTTGCTTATCAGATAAAAATCTTACGAGTTTTACAAAGTATCTCTCGGGAAAAATATGATGAGAAAGTATCGGCTTCTCTGGTTTATGGCTTTCTGTCAGCGGTAGCAGTCAATTTCTTTTTTCAACCAGGACACGTTTACTCCAGTGGTGCGACAGGTCTGGCACAGATTATCTCTGCCTTGAGTAATCACTGGTTTGGTTTTTACATTCCGATATCGCTAACCTTTTATGCTATCAATTTTCCGTTGATGATTTTGGCTTGGTATCAGATTGGGCATAAGTTTACAATCTTTACCTTTATCACAGTATCCATGAGTTCCCTCTTTATCCAGCTTGTACCAGTTGTGACCTTGACAGAGGATCCCATTATCAATGCTCTTTTTGGGGGTGTTGTCATGGGCTTGGGGATTGGTTTTGCGCTCCGTAACAATATTTCTAGCGGAGGTACAGATATCGTCAGTCTGACCATTCGAAAGAAAACGGGTAAGAATGTCGGTAGTATTTCTTTCCTAGTAAATGGAACCATCATGCTGATAGCAGGATTGACCTTTGGTTGGAAATACGCCCTCTACTCCATGATTACTATCTTTGTCTCCAGTCGTGTGACAGACGCGGTCTTTACCAAGCAAAAACGCATGCAGGCCATGATTGTGACCAATAATCCTGACAAGGTAATTGCAAAAATCCATAAAAAATTGCACCGCGGAGCAACCATGATCCACGATGCAGAAGGAACCTATAATCATGAGAGAAAAGCAGTCTTGATTACAGTTATCACACGAGCAGAGTTTAATGATTTTAAACACATCATGAAACAGGTCGATCCGACAGCCTTTGTCTCTGTATCCGAAAATGTCCACATCCTAGGACGATTCGTAGAAACAGACAATTAATAATACTCAAAAGACCAGCCTTGGGGCTGGTCTTTATTTTTCGATAATTTTGTGTCCAATCAACTGGCGGTAACAAATCTGTTTATTGTTTTTAGCATCGTTGATGATCTGGAGAATGGTTTCAAAGGAAACGCGCCCGAGTTCTAAACTATTGATATCCACATAGGCTGCCAAGTTCAGTTTAGGGTTGACCGAGTCAAAGCTGAGGACAGGGACATCCAGTTGGTGTTTTGCGATGTAATCACAGACCCCTGCAGCAAGAAGGCTATCAATAGTAATAATAGCATCAATATTTGGATCATGTTCGAAGAGAAGTTTACTAAAGCGATAACCATTATCTTCAAGAAATTCGGTCGCAAAGTAGGTCAGATTGGGATCAATAGGAAGTTGGTATTGTTTAAGAGCTAACTCATAACCCATTAGACGATCTTGTGTTACGAAAAGTTTTTTGGTTCCTCCGATGAAGGCAATTCGCTTGCATCCTTTTTTGATGAAATATTCTGTCGCATCAAAACCTGCCTGGACATTGTCATTATCGACAAGCGGAATGAAGGGAGATAGAGATTTACCTAAGATAAGGAAAGGAAATTGCTCATCGGCTACTAGTTTAACCAAAGGATCCTCTTCTTGGGCATAGAGGAAAATCAAACCATCTACACGCTTACCATAGACCATCTGGGAAATAGCTTTGAGTCGCTCTTTTGCATCTTTCCCAGTTGCAATCTGAATAGCATAGTGGTTCTCAGATGCCACTTGGGCGATCCCTCGTAGAACAGATGGGAAGAAAGGATTTTGGTAAAAGGCATCCGAGTCGTCAGGGAGCACCAGACCGATTACCTGAGTATAGCTACTTACCAAGCTACGAGCATTGAGGTTGGGATGGTAGTTGAGCTCCTTCATCGCCTTGCGAACTCGTTTTTTGGTTTCATCACTAATCGTTGATTTATTTTGAATGACGCGGGTAACAGTTGAAGGTGAGACACCTGCTGCTTTAGCCACATCTTTAATCGTCACGGGCATAAAAATCTCCTATTTATGATAATCTGGATCACGGAAATGTGTCTTGTAAAAAATAGTGACCAGATAAAGAACAAAAAGAATGTTTTGTACAGTGATAAGGGTTGTCATATTTTGGCCAAAAAGTCCCAAAACAAGCGTAATCAAAGTTGGTAATCCTAAACAGTTCAAGATAAAATGGTAGCACTCTTTAAAGCTCCTAAATGAAAAGAGGCGTGATTTTTTGGTGATATAAAGGAGAAGACTAGCTCCAAGAGAGACAATGAAGAAATTCAATCCAAAGAGGAAGCTAGCACCAAGGACGAGAAAGAGACTGATATAGACACGGTTCTGTTGGTACCAGTCTTTAGAAATAGCCTGGGTTAAAGCTTCCTTACTCTGGAAACTCTCCGTTTGAATGGCGTGGTAGCGAATGCGGGTCAGTTCCTTGCTTTCCTTGCTGATGATGAGTTCTTCAGTATCAAAATGAAGTTGTAAGTCCTTTGGCAATTCCTTGTTTTGGCTTGGACCAATCAAAAGAGAAGGCTGCTGATTTTTAGTTCCAGAATAGCTCAGTTTCCCATCTACTATCTGCGCATTCTCTGACAAGTCCATGATCGCTTCATCTGTCAGGGGTGTGTAGACATTATCGATAAACGTATCCAGTGGATAAGTCTCCTGGGAACTGTTTTGAATGGCAATCGGAACCATAGACAAGCTGATGAGGAAAATGCTAGTAAAGAGAAGCTGAAACCAGTTGAGTCCGAAACGTTTTGACAGGGGCTTACGAAATCCCCAGATACTAGTAAAATACGAGAATGGATATGGAAGCATAGGCATCTTTCTAAAAGTGTTTTCTATATGAGTATTATTATATAGAGAAATGTGCTTTATTTCAAGTCTAGGAGATAAATTGCTTGTTGCAGGAATATTATTTACAGTAACAATCGCTAATACTCAATGAAAATCAAAGAGCAAACTAGGAAGCTAGCCGCAGGTTGCTCAAAGCACAGCTTTGAGGTTGGAGATAAAGCTGACGTGGTTTGAAGAGATTTTCGAAGAGTATAAAATGAAAAAGGGTGGCGGGGGTATATTACCCCTTGTCGCCACCACTTGTAAGTCCTGAAACAAAGTTCTTTTGTAAGAAGAAGAAGAGAATACAGATTGGAAGGGCGATGAGGATAGCACCTGCTGAGAAGTAGGCAATCTTCAAGTTTTTCACATTGCTGACAAAGGTCTGTAGACCAACGGCAACTGTAAAGTATTCTTTCTCACGAAGCAAGAAACTAGAGAGGATATAGTCTCCGAAAGGTCCCATGAAGGCCCAGAGCGCTTGTACTGCAACCATTGGGCGAACGAGTGGGAGAACAATTTGCCAGAAGCGGCGGAAGTGTCCTGCACCATCTAGTTTTGCTGATTCATCAAGAGACATCGGTACGGTGTCAAAGTAACCTTTCATCAACCAAGCGTTCATTGGGATACCACCACCGACATATAGGAAGATGAGGAACCAGCTATGGTTAAGGGCATTCAACATAAGGGCCATAACGAAGAAGGCTGTCAAAGCGGCCATTGTTGGTACCATTTGGATGATCAAGAAGAAGACCAAACTTTGTTTACGAGCCAAGAAGTTGTAACGGCTGTAGGCATAACCAGCAAGTACGATGATACTTGTTTGAACAGCCATTGTAATCAAGGCGATAATCAAAGTGTTGAGGTACCAAGTGCCGTACAAGGTTTCAGTGAAGAGCCCTTGGAAGTTGGCAAAGCTAAAGTCGACGTTAGCATCTAGTTTAAAAGCTACGACGTTACCAGTCTTGAAGGCTGACATAATAGTAATCAAAAGTGGATAGATAATCACGATTGAAAGACCAATCAAGTAGAGGTAAGTGAGGGTTTGAGTCAGTCTACGTTTGAGTTTGATTGAGTTATTCATCTTAGACGTCCTCCATATCAAATGCGTGTAGTTTCTTGAATGCAATCATAGAGATAGAGATGACAATGATAGAGATGATCAAGGTAACAGCTGCCGCCATAGAGTATTGAGGAGATGTACCTGTTGTCAAACGATAAATCCATGAGATCAAGATATCAGTTGAACCGGCTCCACCACCAACGCTACCAGGACCTCCGCCGTTGAAGAGGTACATGATAGAGAAGTTGTTAAAGTTGAAGGTGTATTGGCTGATCAATGTTGGAGCTGCAACAGCCAAAATCATAGGGAAAGTGATGTTGCGGAATTTTTGCCAAGCATTGGCACCATCGATGTAAGCCGCTTCGTAGAGGTCGTTAGGAATCGACTGCAAGATACCCAAAGTCAAAACGTAGATGTATGGGAATCCTAGCCAACCTTGCATCATAATCAAGGCAATCTTCGTCCAAGTTGGGTCTGTTTTCCAAGGGATAAGAGCACCGTCAAGGAAAGGAAGAACCTTAGCCAAGATAGGCAATACTTGAGTGTTGATCGCTCCGACACTATCGTTAAACATGTTTGAGAATGTCAAGATAGTGATGAAGGCTGGAACAGCCCAAGGAAGAAGGAAAATAACACCAAAGATACGTTTTCCTTTGATAAATGGTTGGTTAGCAATGATAGCTGTGAAGATACCAATCACAATCTGCAAAGTAGAAGCAGACAAGGCCCAGATGATGGTCCAAGAAAGAACCGCACCGAAGGCTGAACGGAAGGTACTTAAGCTCCAGATGTTTGTAAAGTTCGTCAAGCCAACCCAGTCCAACAATTTGTTTGGTGGCAAGTGTTGGAAGTCATAGTTGGTAAAGGCAATCATCAAGGTTACGATAACTGGGAAGATAATCGCAAATGTCATTGCTACATACGATGGGATAATCAAAAGGTATGGGAATCCATTCTCATAAATACCTTTGATCATATCTTTAAAAGTCCGTGGGACAGGAATTCCATTGTTAATACGTTTTGCGATTGTATGTGCATCTTTAATATTTGAGAAATAAAAGAGCACATAAACGACTACAAAGATTAAATGGAAGGCACCACGAATCAACATAAAGAGGGAATTATCACGACCTGGCTTGTCACCAAGAGTGATCAAATTGTGCAATTCAGGGGCTGCAAGTGCTAGGAAATAAAGAACAAATACGATAGTGACACCAAGGAAGATAAAACCTTTGGCCTTTTGTTTATTGTAAATCTGTCCTAACCCAGGAATCACTGAAAGCAAGGCTGCTTTGCTAGGTTGTTGGTTTTCCATGAATACTCCTTTCATAGGATACGAGATTGAAGTTTGTCTCCAATTACTAGATAGGCAACTGCAATCATTCGTAAATTTATAAAATCAAAGGGGGATCTGTATTCTCCCCCCTTGTAACGAATTCAATTATTCACCAAATTTTTGTTTGATTGTTTCTTTGATCAATGTTACAGCATCGTTAGCAGCTGTCTTAGCATCTTTTTTACCACTTACAGCGTCAAAGAGCATTGTTTTAGCTGGATCCCAAACTGCTGACATTTGAGAAATGTTTGGCATTGGTTGAGCGTTCTTGAACTGTTTGATAACAGCTGTTGTCAACTCATCGTTTTTACCTTCAGCGTATGAACGAGCTTCAGTGTTAGCTGGGATTTCGTTAGTTGCATCGTAGAATGCTTTTTGTTGTTCAGTTGAAACAAGGAAGTCTACAAATTTTTGTGCAGCTTCAAGGTTCTTAGTGCTTGATGGGATGATCCAAGCTTTACCACCACCGAATGGTGTGTATTCTTTACCATTTGGAAGAGTTGGAATAGTAGCAACACCGTAGTTTACTTTAGCATCTTTGAATGCTTGAGCTTTCCAAGGACCGTCGATGATAGCAGCTGTTTTACCTTCTTGGAATTGAGTTTGGATCAAGTTTGCAGCACCTTCAGTATCTTGCATACCTTTAGGCCATTTTTCGTACCAAGATTTAGCGTAGTTGATACCTGTGATAGAACCGTCGTTTGCAAGACCGATGTCTTTAGCGTCTTTACCGTTTTGTCCGAATACGTAACCACCGTTACCAGCAAGGAGTCCGTATGCGTAGTAGAAGTTTGTCCAGTCGGCTAGGAATGCAGTAGTTTTGCCATCTTCACCAGCGAAAGCGTATTTGCTGTCTTTAGCAAGTTCTTCTAATTCAGCAAAAGTTTTTGGAGCTTCTTTTAGCAAGTCTTTGTTGTAGTACATAACAAGTGACTCAATAACGGCAGGAGCACCGTAAACTTTACCGTCAGCAGCTGTTACAAGAGATTTAGTCTTATCATCTGTTTTAGCGCCGTCGCTCAAAGTAACTTCTGAAAGTTGTCCGTCAGTACCAAGGCTACCTACGCGGTCGTATGGTGCCATCATAACGTCAGCAGCTTGACCTGATTGGTTGTCAAGAGAAAGTTTGTCAAGTCCACCAAGTTGGTCACCTGATTTGATGTTAACTTTTGTACCTGATTCTTTTTCATAAGCTGCAGCAACTTTTTCAGCGTAGGCTTTGTATTGGTCTTCAACGTAGAAAGTGATTTCTTTTGCTTCAGATGAGCTAGTATCAGCTGCTTTATCAGCAGTTTTGCTTCCGCAAGCTACCAAAAGTAAGCTAGCAAGAGTAGCAGTTCCGAGCACAGCAGCGCTCTTCATGAATTTAGATGACATAGTGTATTCCTCCTAAAGAATAACAAAAATAATTTAATGAGAAAACGCAAACGTTTTCTTTTACGAACTTAGTATAGCACAAATAGAAAACGGTTGCAAGCGTTTTTAGGAAAATTTTTAAAAAAATTTTAAGGTTTCAAACATTTGTTAAAGCCTATATATAGGAAAGAACTTAAAATATTTGTTTTTTTTTTGAATTGAAAATATATTAGGAAAACGATTGCGTAAATTCGGCTCGGTTTTTCAGAAAATAGAGCAGATATTGGGAATGAATTATCTTAAATCAGAAAATCTTTAAAATTTTTTCGCTTATTTCATAAAATATCAGTGGCAACAAGTTTTGTTTGATTAAAATAATTCAAAAAAATTTTTTAAAAACGCTTGCATTTGTTTTTGAAATGCGTTATACTTAAATTAACGCAAACGTTTGCGCCTTAATTGCGCAACGTTTTATAACAAACACATGAGGTGCTATTATGAAAAAACGTCAAAGTGGTGTGTTGATGCACATCTCTTCTCTGCCAGGAGCATACGGGATTGGATCATTTGGCCAGACTGCTTATGATTTCGTTGATTTCTTGGTTCGTACGAAGCAACGTTACTGGCAAATCCTCCCTCTTGGGACAACAAGCTATGGAGATTCTCCATACCAATCATTCTCAGCCTTTGCTGGAAATACGCATTTTATCGACCTTGATATCTTGGTAGAGCAAGGCTTGTTGGAAGCTAGCGATCTCGAAGGTGTTGACTTTGGTAGCGATGCATCTGAAGTTGACTATGCGAAGATTTATTATGCACGTCGTCCGCTTTTAGAAAAAGCAGTCAAACGCTTCTTGGAAGTGGGTGATGTCAAAGATTTTGAGAAGTTTGCTAAAGACAACCAATCATGGCTCGAACTCTTCGCAGAATATATGGCTATCAAAGAGCATTTTGACAATCTTGCTTGGACAGAATGGCCAGATGCAGATGCTCGTGCTCGTAAAGCTTCAGCACTTGAAAGCTACCGTGAGAAATTGGCAGACAAGTTGGTTTACCACCGTGTGACTCAATACTTCTTCTTCCAACAATGGTTGAAATTGAAAGCCTATGCTAACGATAACCACATCGAAATTGTTGGGGACATGCCTATCTACGTAGCGGAAGATTCAAGCGACATGTGGGCAAATCCACATCTCTTTAAGACAGATGCCAATGGTAAAGCAACTTGTATCGCAGGATGCCCACCAGATGAGTTTTCTGCCACTGGTCAGCTTTGGGGGAACCCAATCTATGACTGGGAAGCAATGGACAAAGACGGTTACAAATGGTGGATTGAACGTTTGCGCGAAAGCTTCAAGATCTACGATATCGTTCGTATTGACCACTTCCGCGGGTTCGAATCTTACTGGGAAATTCCTGCTGGTTCCGATACAGCAGCACCTGGTAAATGGGTGAAAGGTCCAGGCTACAAACTCTTCGCAGCCGTTAAGGAAGAGCTTGGTGAGCTAAACATCATCGCAGAAGACCTTGGTTTCATGACAGATGAAGTCATCGAGTTGCGTGAAAGCACTGGCTTCCCAGGGATGAAGATTCTTCAGTTTGCCTTCAACCCAGAAGACGAAAGTATCGATAGCCCACACTTGGCGCCTACCAACTCTGTTATGTACACAGGAACACACGATAATAATACGGTCCTTGGTTGGTATCGTAACGAGATCGATGATGCGACACGTGAGTACATGGCTCGCTACACGAACCGTAAAGAATACGAAACAGTGCCACACGCTATGCTTCGTACAGTCTTTTCATCAGTTAGCTTCATGGCTATTGCAACCATGCAAGACTTGCTAGAACTAGATGAGTCAGCTCGTATGAACTTCCCATCTACCCTTGGTGGAAACTGGTCTTGGCGTATGACTGAAGATCAATTGACACCAGCTGTTGAAGAAACTTTGCTTGACTTGACTACAATTTATCGCCGAATCAATGAAAATTTGGTAGAATTAAAGAAATAAGACATTATCAGGAGACACATAAACATGTTACCATTAAACGAATTTGTACAAAAACGTTACAATAAAACCATTGCAGAATGTAGCAATGAAGAGCTTTACCTTGCTCTTCTTAACTACAGCAAGCTTGCTAGCAGTCAAAAACCAGTCAACACTGGTAAGAAAAAAGTTTACTACATCTCAGCTGAGTTCTTGATTGGTAAACTCTTGTCAAACAACTTGATTAACCTCGGTCTTTATGACGATGTGAAAAAGGAACTTGCAGCTGCAGGTAAAGAGTTGATCGAAATTGAAGAAGTAGAATTGGAACCATCACTTGGTAACGGTGGTTTGGGACGTTTGGCAGCCTGCTTTATCGACTCAATCGCTACACTTGGTTTGAATGGTGACGGCGTTGGTTTGAACTACCACTTCGGTCTTTTCCAACAAGTTCTTAAAAACAACCAACAAGAAACAATTCCTAACGCTTGGTTGACAGAGCAAAACTGGTTGGTTCGCTCAAGCCGTAGCTACCAAGTGCCATTTGCACACTTCACATTGACATCGACTCTTTACGATATTGATGTACCTGGCTACAAGACAGCTACTAAAAACCGCTTGCGTTTGTTTGACTTGGATTCAGTTGATTCTTCTATCATCGAAGATGGTATCAACTTTGACAAGACAGATATCGCTCGCAACTTGACTCTCTTCCTTTACCCAGACGATAGCGACAAGCAAGGTGAATTGCTCCGTATCTTCCAACAATACTTCATGGTTTCAAACGGTGCGCAATTGATCATCGACGAAGCAATCGAAAAAGGAAGCAACTTGCATGACCTTGCAGACTACGCTGTTGTACAAATCAACGATACTCACCCATCAATGGTGATTCCTGAATTGATCCGTCTCTTGACTGCGCGAGGTATCGAGCTTGATGAAGCAATCTCAATCGTACGTAGCATGACTGCCTACACTAACCACACAATCCTTGCTGAAGCCCTTGAAAAATGGCCTCTTGAATTCTTGGAAGAAGTGGTTCCTCACTTGGTACCAATCATCGAAGAATTGGACCGTCGTGTGAAGGCAGAATACAAAGACCCAGCTGTTCAAATCATCGATGAGAGCGGACGTGTTCACATGGCTCACATGGATATCCACTACGGATACAGTGTAAACGGGGTTGCAGCTCTTCACACTGAAATCTTGAAGAACTCAGAGTTGAAAGCTTTCTACGACATCTACCCAGAAAAATTCAACAACAAAACAAACGGTATCACATTCCGTCGTTGGCTCATGCATGCCAACCCAAGACTATCTCACTACTTGGATGAGATTATTGGAGAGGGATGGCACCATGAAGCAGATGAGCTTGAAAAACTCTTGTCTTACGAAGACAAAGCAGCTGTCAAAGAAAAATTGGAAAGCATCAAGGCTCACAACAAACGTAAATTGGCTCGTCACTTGAAAGATCACCAAGGTGTGGAAATCAATACAAACTCTATCTTTGATATCCAAATCAAACGTCTTCACGAGTACAAACGCCAACAAATGAACGCTTTGTATGTCATCCACAAATACCTTGATATCAAGGCTGGTAACATCCCTGCTCGTCCAATCACAGTCTTCTTTGGTGGTAAAGCAGCTCCTGCCTACACAATCGCCCAAGACATCATTCACTTGATCCTTTGCTTGTCAGAAGTGATTGCTAACGACCCAGCTGTAGCTCCACACTTGCAAGTCGTAATGGTTGAAAACTACAACGTTACTGCAGCAAGCTTCTTGATCCCAGCATGTGACATCTCAGAACAAATCTCACTTGCTTCTAAAGAAGCTTCAGGTACTGGTAACATGAAATTCATGTTGAACGGAGCTTTGACTCTTGGTACTATGGACGGAGCTAACGTGGAAATCGCTGAATTGGTTGGCGACGAAAACATCTACATCTTCGGTGAAGATTCAGAAACTGTTATCGACCTTTACGCAAAAGCAGCTTACAAGTCAAGCGAATACTATGCTCGTGAAGCTATCAAACCATTGGTTGACTTCATCGTGAGCGATGCTGTTCTTGCAGTAGGTAAGAAAGAACGCTTGGAACGTCTTTACAACGAATTGATCAACAAAGACTGGTTCATGACTCTCCTTGACTTGGAAGACTACATCAAAGTCAAAGAGCAAATGCTTGCTGACTACGAAGACCGTGACGCATGGTTGGATAAAGTCATCGTTAACATTGCCAAAGCAGGATTCTTCTCATCTGACCGTACAATCGCTCAGTACAACGAAGATATCTGGCACTTGAACTAAGATTCATTACATCAGATTGTAAAACAAAACGCATCTATTTAAGGTGCGTTTTTTCATATTTAAACTAATTTACAGTGCTTTTCCGACCAGAATCTCTGCTTCGATGGTAATCTCGGTCAGTTGGCTCCAGTCAATCTTGGTCTGGTCAACATGAAAGAGAAGGGGCGTCATGCTGAGCAGGGCTTGGCGTTGATCTGCTGTGATGGGCTTGGTCAGGGAGGCTGTTTGGTGAGATTGGATGTTGAAGTGTTCCTGGAAATGTTCCTTGATATCTTGGTTGGAATAATCCTTCTTAGTCAGCTGGTCTTGCACCATTTGGCGGATTTCCTTGAGGTGATTTTCGGTTGGGATGACCTTGATCAAGATGCCGTCTTTTGATAATACTCTTTGAAATTCTCCGTAGTTGGCAGGCGAGAAGATATCAAGCAGGATATCCATGCTAGCATCTTTTATAGGAAGTCGAGCCAGGTCACCGACAAACCAATTGACTGCCCAGTTGGGTTCACTCTTAGCAGCGATTTGGACGGAATCTTTGGAAATATCAAAGGAATAGAAGATTTTATCAGAGTGACTTTCTTGGAGTTTACGAGAGTAGAAACCTTCGCCACAACCGATATCCAAGACTGTTTTTGCGGATGGATTAGTTGTTAGTAAGTCCGAGATACCTTCTAAAATAGCCTGATAAAAACCAGCTTCAAGAATTTGCTGGCGGTTTTGGAAGTTTTCCTTGTCGTAGTTGGCAGATTGCTTGATTTGCGGAGCCAAGTTGACATAGCCGAATTTTGCCAGATCAAAAGAATGGCGGTTGCTACACTTGAGGCTAGACTCTACCAAGGCCAGATTTTCTTGGCAGATAGGGCAGGAAAAGGCAGTCGCAGAAGCAAAACGCTGAAGTTTGGGTTTGAGGTTTGTATTCATAGTTTAAGTGTATCAAAAGAGGCAAATGAAAGCAACTTTAGAAATAAGTAGATGGGAGATTCAGTAGAAATAAAACTAATTCTCCAATTTATAGAATAAAATTGCTTTTATATCTAAATTTCTATATAATAATGATAAGGAGGAAATAAGTATGTTAAAAGAAGTATTAACCGTTGCAAAAGTTGCGAAAAAATCATCACTCTTTTTGGGTGGTGTCGCATTTGGTACCCTTGGTTTGAAAATCTTGGCAAGTAAGGAAGCTAAAAAAGGTTATTCTAAAGCTTTGGCTAAGGCTTACAAGTTGAAAGACGGGCTAGATGCATCTGTTTCTGTTGTGAAACAACATGGAGACGATGTCTTGCAAGATGCCAAATATTTGTACGAGCAAGAGAAAAAAGAAGAGCAATTAGATAGCCTTATAGGAGAATAATATGTCTTTTAAAGTGCTACATAGAGGATACCAACATATCCGACTATCATCTTCTTTTTCACTCACCTTGGATATTCAAGACTATCTTCGTTCCTTGGCGAGAGATGAAAAGGGGATTGAGTCTATCCAGTTTTACATGGATCAACAGCACTTTACTCTACGCATAAAAGAAGGCTTTTCTGTATTAGATAATGCAGAAGCCTTTTTAAAAAGAATTGATAAAGGGAAAGTTTCTGAGTTGATGACTCTTCCCATTCGTAGAGAAGAGAGTGCTTATTCTATTGTTTCAGGTGCAGCGATTAAGCGTGTACTTTTTCGTAGTTTTGTGCCGTATCCTATTCGCTATATATGGACTTGTTATCAGGCTTTGGGTTATATTAGAGAAGCCTATCAAACACTAGCGCGTAAGGAACTAACGATGGAAGTCTTGGACTGTTCGGCGATTTTATTGTCCTTGTTTATGAACCAATCCAAGACAGCTAGCAATATCATGTTTATGCTTGATTTGGGGAATCATTTAGATCAGTGGTCTTTGAAAAAAACTGCAACAGATTTAGAACAAAGCCTTCTTGCAAAAGAGAGCGACGTATTCTTAGTACAGGGCGATACGGTTGTTAGTATCAAGAGTTCCGATGTTCAAATAGGAGATGTCTTGGTCCTATCTCAAGGAAATGAAATTCTGTTTGATGGACAAGTAGTTTCAGGTTTAGGTATGGTCAACGAAAGTTCCTTGACGGGAGAGAGTTTTCCAGTTGAAAAAAGAGAGTCTGATTTGGTTTGTGCAAATACAGTATTAGAAACTGGAGAGTTACGCATTCGTGTAACCGATAATCAGATGAACAGCCGGATTTTACAACTGATTGAGTTAATGAAGAAATCTGAAGAAAACAAGAAAACGAAACAACGCTATTTCATCAAGATGGCGGATAAGGTCGTCAAATATAATTTCTTGGGGGCTGGGCTAACTTACCTATTAACAGGTTCTTTTTCTAAGGCTATTTCTTTCCTATTAGTCGATTTCTCCTGCGCTTTGAAAATCTCTACTCCTGTAGCTTATTTGACAGCTATCAAGGAGGGGTTGAACCGTGAAATGGTGATTAAGGATGGGGATGTTCTGGAGAAATATCTGGAAGTTGATACTTTCTTGTTTGATAAGACGGGAACAATCACAACTAGTTATCCTATAGTTGAAAAGGTGTTACCTTTTGGGGACTATAGTGAGGAAGATATTCTCAGAATCAGTGCCTGTCTTGAGGAACACATTTATCATCCTATTGCTAATGCCATCGTCAAGCAAGCTGAGATAGAGGGAATTGAACATGAGGAAATGCATGGGAAACTCCAATATATCGCAAGCAAGGGGATCAAATCTCATATAGATGGCCAACCAGTTCTTATTGGGAATTATGTCTTGATGCAGGATGAGCAGATTCATATCAGTTCAGAACAAAATGCTTTAATTGAAGAGTACAAGAGTCACTACAATCTCTTATTCTTGGCTTATCAGAATGAATTGATTGGAATGTTCTGCATTCATACTCCTTTGAGAAAAGAAGCAAAAACAGCCTTGGATAAACTTAAGGCACAGGGGAAAAAATTGATTCTGGCAACAGGGGACACCTTGGTTAGGACAGAGGAATTAGTCAAAGATTTGCCCTTTGATCAGGTATATACAGACTTGAAACCTGATGGGAAATTTGAGTTAGTAGAGGAACTGCAGAAAGCAGGTCACACTATTTTGATGGTTGGAGATGGATTGAATGACTCAGCGGCTCTAACCCTATCAGATATCGGTGTGGTGATGAATGAGAGTGCAGATATTTCTAAGCAGATGAGTGATATCTTATTGTTAGATAATCGTTTGGATTTCTTCCAAGAGTTGGATTCGCTATCATCATCTTTGCAAACACTCATTAAGAAGAATATTCAAGATACCGTTGTCGTAAATAGTAGTTTGATTGGCTTTGGCTTGTTTAACTGGCTCAGTCCTTCAAATCTCTCTATCTTACATAATCTAACAACCTTACGCATTGTACTGCGTAGCCTGTCTATTAAGGGATAGGTGGGGACTATTCACAGCAAAAAGGAGTTACCTTTCTCAAGGTTAACTCCTTTGTTTATAGGTAAATGTTGAACAATTTAGTAAGTCAATACAAAGTATTTTTTCTTCCCACGGCGGATAACAGTCAGTTCGTTCTCTAACTTGTCGCTATCCCCCAAGACATAGTCAAGGTCTTGGATGCGGTCGCCGTTGACGTAGATAGCTCCGTTTTGAACATCTTCACGGGCTTGGCGTTTTGAGTTAACCACACCAGAAGATACGAGGATTTCCACGATGTTGTGGTTTTCGTCTGCTTGAACTTGGTAGTTTGGCACTCCACGAAGTCCTTGTTTGAGTTCTTTGACAGAAAGGTTTTTGATGTTTCCTGCAAAGAGTTGCTCAGTGATGTTAAGGGCTTCTTTGTAAGCTTCTTCTCCGTGAACAAGAGTCACGACTTCACGAGCGAGGACTTTTTGTGCCAAGCGTTCGTGTGGAGCCGCTTCAAACTCTTTGCGGATGTCTTCAATTTCATCCAGTGACAAGAAGGTAAAGATTTTTAAGAAACGAACAGCGTCGGCATCCATGACATTCATCCAGAATTGGTACATTTCGTATGGAGAAGTCTTTTCAGGGTTAAGCCAAACTGCGTTTCCTTCTGATTTACCAAATTTCTTACCAGTTGCGTCTGTGATGAGTGGAACAGTGATCACGTGACCAGTCTTGTCAGCCTTACGACGAAGCAATTCGGTACCAGCTGTCATATTTCCCCACTGGTCAGAACCACCGATTTGTAGGGTTACGTTGTGCTCTTGGTTAAGGACAAAGAAGTCGTAACCTTGCATGATTTGGTAAGCAAACTCAGTGTAAGAAATCCCTGTCTCGATCCGTTTTTTTACAGACTCCTTACTCATCATGTAGTTGACAGTGAAGTATTTTCCGACGTCACGGAGGAAGTCAATGAAGCTGATGCTGCCAAACCAGTCGTAGTTGTTGACCATGACAGCTTTATTTTCCCCATTTTCAAAGTCAAGAAAACGAGAAAGTTGTCCTTGGATAGACTTGACCCAGCCCTCTACTGTGTCTTTTGTTTGGAGACTACGCTCAGCATCTTTGAAGGACGGATCTCCGATGAGACCTGTAGCACCGCCAACGAGCGCATAAGGTTTGTGACCTGCTAGTTGCAAACGACGACTTGTCAAGATTGCGACAAGGTGACCTAGGTGAAGGCTGTCAGCAGTTGGATCGTAGCCAGTATAATAAGAGACTTGACCTTCTTCTAGGGCTTTACGCAAAGCTTCTTCATCAGTCGTTTGAAAAATCAAACCACGCTCTTTTAGCTCATCAAAAATGTGCATGTGTCTTTTCTCCTTTATAAAATATTGTTTCTACCTATTGTATCACAAACTCGGACAATAGCCTAGTGGAATAGGGAAGAAAGTGGCTATTTTATTGAAAGTTTCCCTTTTATGGTATAATAGAGAAAGCGAGGACATTCATGAAAGAAAGAATTAATGAATTAAAAACAAAAATGCTGCATTTTTTCCAGCAGCTAATGCAACGAATTGCAAAATGGAAGAAAAGACTAGCAGAAAAACTGGCTAATAAGAAAACCGGTAAAAAGGGGACCTCTTCTGACAAAGTTGGAAGGGCAGGATCTAATTTTGCTAAGGTTTTGAGTGGGTTTAAAATAGTCTTTAACACTCTCTTTATCTTAGGTTTTATCGGTGGACTGTTTGGCGCTGGTGTAGCTATGGGTTATGGAGTCGCTCTATTTGACAAGGCTCAGGTGCCTCAAGCAGAAGAGTTGGTCAAGCAAGTGAAGGATATTGCCTCTATCTCAGAAATCACTTATTCTGACGGCAGTACCATTGCCTCGATCGAGGGTGATTTGTTGCGCACTTCAGTCGCTTCAGATGCTATCTCAGATAACCTTAAGAAAGCCATTGTTGCGACAGAGGACGAGCATTTCAATGAGCACAAGGGAGTTGTGCCTAAGGCCGTTATTCGTGCGACCTTGGGAACCTTTGTCGGTCTAGGCTCGTCTAGTGGTGGTTCGACCTTGACCCAGCAGGTCATCAAGCAACAAGTAGTGGGGGATGCTCCAACTCTAGCTCGTAAGGCTAAAGAGATTATTGATGCTCTTGCTTTAGAAAGGGCCATGGGTAAGGATGAGATTTTGACAACCTACCTTAACATAGCTCCTTTTGGTCGCAATCATAAAGGCCAAAATATTGCAGGTGCCCAGCAGGCTGCAGAAGGAATCTTTGGTGTCAATGCTTCGGATTTAACGGTCCCTCAAGCTGCCTTTATCGCAGGATTGCCACAGAGTCCAATCAGTTATTCTCCTTATGAATCTGATGGTAGCATGAAGAGTGATGAGGACATGGCTTTGGGAATTAAGCGTGCCAAGGATGTCCTCTACAATATGTACCGAACAGGGGCTCTAAGTCAGGAAGACTACGATAAGTACAAAGATTATGACTTTAAGAAAGACTTCCTACCATCAGGTAGTGTTAGTGGTACTTCGCGTGACTATCTCTACTATGCAACCTTGGCAGAAGCAACTGATCGTATGTATGACTACCTCGTCCAACGAGATAATGTTTCTGCGCAAGAATTAAAGAATGAGTCCATTCAGAAATCCTATCGCGATTTAGCCACTAAGGAAATTGAAAATGGTGGATATAAGATTACGACAACTATCAATAAAAATGTTCATGCTGCGATGCAAAATGCGGTTGCGACCTACGGCTATCTGCTAGATGATTCGACAGGCCAGCCTGAGGTGGGGAATGTCCTCATGGACAACCAAACGGGAGCTATCCTTGGATTTGTTGGTGGTCGTAATTATCAAGAAAATCAGAACAATCACGCTATCGATACCAAGCGTTCTCCAGCTTCAACCACAAAACCTATATTGGCCTATGGTATCGCTATTGACCAAGGTTTGATGGGAAGTGCAAGTATCTTGTCAAACTATCCTACCAACTTCTCAAACGGGAATCCCATCATGTATGTCAATAGTCCTGGTACGGGCATGATGACATTGGGAGAAGCCCTTAACTACTCATGGAATATCCCAGCCTACTGGACGTATCGTACGCTTCGAGAGAAGGGTGTGGATGTCAAAGGCTATATGGAAAAAATGGGTTACGAAATCCCAGAATATGGGATTGAAAGTTTACCGATGGGTGGGGGGATTGACGTTACAGTTGCCCAGCATACCAACGGGTATCAGACTCTAGCCAACAACGGAGTTTACCATAAGAAACATATGATCGCAAAGATCGAGTCAACGGATGGTCGAGTGGTATACGAGCACAAGGATGAGCCTGTCCAGGTTTATTCAAAAGCGACAGCAACCATCATGCAAAGTCTCCTTCGGGATGTTATCTCGTCTCGGATTACTTCAAGTTTCCAGACGGACTTGACGACTATCAATCCATCCCTAGCTCGTGCTGACTGGATCGGAAAAACTGGTACGACCAATGAAGATGAAAATATGTGGCTCATGCTTTCTACACCTCGCTTGACTTTGGGTGGCTGGTTAGGTCACGATGATAACCGACCACTAGCCAAAGGAGCAGGCCACTACCGTAATGCCAACTATATGGCCCACTTGGTCAATGCTATCCAACAAGCTGAACCTGGAATATGGGGGAATGAGCGCTTTAATCTGGATCCAAGTGTGACCAAGTCGCAAGTTCTCCGGTCTACAGGCCAAAAGCCCGGCAAAGTTTCCATCAATGGTAAGGAAATCGAACTTTCTGGATCAACAGTAACGAGCTACTGGGCTACTAAAGAAGGTGCCCCAGTGACCACCTATCGCTTTGCTATTGGAGGAAGCGATGCAGATTATCTGAACGCATGGAAGAATATTCTAGGAAGCATTCCAGCAGTGACTCCTCCAAGCTCAAGTTCAAGCAGTAGCTCTGGAAGTTCAAGTTCGAGTGGAAATACTCAAAGTGGTTCTTCAGGACGTTCACG
Organism: Streptococcus sp. 27098_8_51; assembly: GCF_041432205.1. Classification (GTDB taxonomy): domain Bacteria; phylum Bacillota; class Bacilli; order Lactobacillales; family Streptococcaceae; genus Streptococcus. The sequence goes on along the minus strand of NZ_JAPVZE010000012.1, from coordinate 15,047 downwards.
TCTATTTAATCGTTAAGAAAGAGTAGTAGCAAGGTTAGTAATTTCTCCTTGTTGCTACTTTTTTCTTTGTTGGTTTCGTGTTACAATAATAATATGAATCATTATCAGAAAAAGATTGTTAAGGGAACAGTATACTCGCTACTCTCAGGCCTAATCTGGGGGATTTGTGGGATTTTAGGAGAGTATTTTTTCACTCATTATCCAGTGTCTTCTGGATGGATTACTTCTATGCGTTTACTAGTGGCAGGGAGTTTGGTTTTAGGTTTATCTGCCTTTCAGTTGCGTAGCCACTTGTTGGACATCTGGCGTGATAAGAAAAATTATCTACCTTTTTTAGCCTATGCTATTCTAGGTATTTTTTCTGTGCAGTTTTTCTTTTATCTCTGCGTTGAGTATTCCAATGCGACGACAGCGACCATTTTGCAATTTATCAGCCCAGTTTTTATCCTGTTTTACAATCGCCTCGTGTACCAGAAGAAGGCTTCGATTACAGCTGTTTTCTACGTTTTGATTGCCATGCTAGGTGTTTTTTTGATGGCTACGAAAGGGGATTTGTCCCAGTTGTCCATGACACCTTTGGCTCTAGTGACAGGTTTGCTTAGTGCAGTAGGGGTCATGTTTAATGTTATCCTTCCGCAACGCTTTGCACGGCGCTACGGATTTGTTCCGACTGTTGGTTGGGGGATGATTCTGGCAGGTCTCTTTAGTAATTTCCTTTACCCTATTTATCGGATAAGTTTTCAAGTGGATCTGGTAAGTGTGCTGATTTGTCTGACGATTGCCGTGTTTGGTACTGCTTTTGCCTTCTTCCTATCTATGAAGGCTGTGTCACTCGTTTCCCCGCTGGTTGTATCGGTTGTGAGTGCTAGCGAACCGCTTTCTTCAGCTTTATTAAGTGTTCTTTTTCTGGGATTGGTCATGGATGGTTTTTTGGCCTTGGCTATGGTGTTGATTATCGTTCCGATGATTTTTTTATCTGTAGAAGAAGCAAAACAAGCCAGGTAAAGATGATTATTTGATAGTTGAGGCTTCAAATTTGAAGCCTTTTTTGGTAGAATAGGTATCATTATAACGAACCAGGAGGCACCTATGACTGCTACAAAAATGAACGCTCAAGAAATTATCCAATTTATCGCCAATGCGGAAAAGAAAACCAGTGTCAAAGTAACTTTTGAGGGAGAACTTGCAACTGCTGTGCCAAGCTCTGTTGTCAAACTAGGAAATGTTTTATTCGGAGACTGGAAGGACGTGGCTCCGCTTCTTGAAGGTTTGGTAGAAAATCAAGATTACGTTGTCGAGCAAGATGCTCGTAATTCTGCAGTTCCTTTGTTAGATAAACGTGCTATCAATGCTCGTATCGAGCCAGGTGCTATTATCCGTGACCAGGTTGAAATTGGTGACAATGCTGTTATCATGATGGGAGCTGTTATCAATATCGGTGCTGAAATCGGTGCTGGAACCATGATTGACATGGGTGCCATCCTTGGAGGTCGTGCTATCGTTGGGAAAAACAGTCACGTTGGTGCAGGTGCAGTTTTGGCAGGTGTGATTGAGCCAGCTAGCGCTGAACCAGTCCGTGTCGGAGACAATGTTCTTATCGGTGCCAATGCAGTGGTTATCGAAGGAGTTCAAATCGGCAGTGGTTCAGTTGTCGCAGCAGGAGCTATTGTTACCCAGGATGTCCCAGAAAACGTGGTAGTGGCAGGTGTTCCGGCTCGTATCATCAAAGAAATTGATGCCCAAACCCAACAAAAAACAGCGCTTGAGGATGCGCTTCGTACCTTGTAAAAATAAAAAGAGGCGGATACTTCTTCCAGCCTCTTTCTTCTATCAAAAGGAGGATCGATAGATGTTAGATTTGATTCAGACTAGACGAGATTTACACCAGATTCCAGAGATTGGCTTGGAGGAGTTTAAGACTCAGGCTTATTTGCTGGATGTGATTGAAAAATTGACTACGGGCAAGAACTTTGTTCAAGTTCGTACTTGGCGAACAGGGATTTTGGTCTACCTGCAGGGAAGTCAGCCGGAGCGAACTATTGGTTGGCGAACAGATATTGATGGTCTGCCTATCGTCGAACAAACAGGACTGCCTTTCGCTTCTCAACACCAAGGTCGCATGCATGCTTGTGGCCATGATTTTCATATGACCATTGCCTTAGGCTGTCTCGAGCGCGCCCTGGAGGAACAACCCAAGAATAATTTGCTCTTCCTATTTCAGCCTGCTGAAGAAAATGAAGCTGGTGGGATGCTCATGTATGAGGATGGTGCTTTTGGAAATTGGTTGCCAGACCAATTTTATGGTCTCCATGTTCGTCCGGATCTGAAGGTCGGACAGATTGCGACCAACACTCATACACTCTTTGCAGGGACTTGTGAGGTGAAGGTTCGTTTCAAAGGAAAAGGAGGACACGCAGCTTTTCCGCATGAAGCCAATGACGCCTTGGTGGCTGCTAGTTACTTTGTAACCCAAGTACAGTCAGTTGTAAGCCGGAATGTCAATCCCATCGAGGGAGCGGTGGTGACCTTTGGCCTTTTCCAAGCTGGAACAACCAACAATGTCATTACAGACACAGCATTTTTACACGGAACCATTCGCGCTTTGACTCAAGACATGAGCCTCTTGGTGCAAAAAAGAGTCAAGACTGTCGCAGAAGGGGTTGCAGCAGCCTTTGATATGGAAGTCGAAGTAGAACTCAAGCAAGGAGGCTACCTACCTGTTGAGAACAATCCAGCCTTGGCGCGTGAACTGATGGACTTTTTTGAAGAGAAAGACGGAATCGAGTTGATTGATATCGAGCCTGCTATGACTGGTGAGGACTTTGGTTATCTCCTTTCGAAGGTAGATGGCGTTATGTTCTGGCTAGGTATCGATAGTCCCTACGCCCTTCATCACCCTCAGATGAGTCCTGAGGAAGAAGCCATAGCCATTGGGGTAGATGTAGTCTCTAGTTTCTTAAAAAAGAAGGCAGCAGAGTAGAGGAATTGTCTATGAAAGCAGAACTACGCAAGAAAATTTTGCAAGAAATGAAGACTCTATCTCAGGAGCAAAAACAGGCTATGGATCGAGTTTTAACTGAACGATTTTTAAAGCATCCCTTTTACCAAGAAGCTAAGGTCATCGCAACCTATCTCTCCTTCCCTCATGAATTTCAAACGCAGGAACTGATTGAGCAGGCGCTGAAGGACGGCAAGAAGGTTTTGATACCCAAAACCTATCCCAAGGGGCGCATGGAGTTTGTGGTCTATAATCCGCAGCAGTTGGCAAAAACTTCCTTTGGTTTACTGGAACCGCAAGGAGACTTGGAAGTGGTGGAACCGTCTCAGATTGATTTAATTCATGTTCCGGGTTTGGCTTTTACAACAGAGGGCTATCGGATCGGATATGGTGGAGGATATTATGACCGCTATCTGGAACATTTTGCTGGGCATACCATGAGTACAATCTATCCTTGTCAAGTTCAGGAGTTTAACTTTGAAAACCATGATATACCCGTCCAGGAGGTGCTAATCTATGAAGGAAATCTTTGATAAACGTTATCCTGTGACTAGCTTCTTCCTCCTAGTAACAGCATTGGTATTTCTCTTGATGTTGGTTTTTACAGGTTTAAATTTTGAACGAGCAGATACCTTGCTTCAGTTTGGAGCCATGTATGGACCGATCATTCGCCTGTTCCCTGAGCAGATTTGGCGCCTTTTTTCGGCTATATTTGTGCATATCGGATGGGAGCATTTTATTGTCAATATGATTTCGCTCTACTTTCTTGGACGACAGGTGGAGGAGATTTTCGGTTCTAAGCAATTTTTCTTTCTCTATCTCCTATCAGGAATGATGGGTAACCTCTTTGTTTTTGCTTTCACGCCGAAAGTTGTAGCAGCAGGGGCCTCCACTTCTCTTTACGGACTATTTGCTGCGATTATCGTCCTGCGTTACGCAACTCGCAACCCCTATATTCAGCAGTTGGGGCAATCCTACCTGACGCTTTTCGTGATAAATATCATTGGAAGTATTCTGATTCCAGGAATCAGCCTAGCAGGGCATATCGGAGGTGCAGTAGGCGGTGCCTTTCTAGCAGTCATCTTCCCAGTTAAATGGGAGAGAAGGATGTACAGTACCAGCCAGCGAATCGGAGCAACTGTACTTTTTATTGCACTAGCCGTTTTCCTTTGCTATAAGGGAATGAGTTATGTGTAGGGGGGGTAGTTAAAAAGCTACTCAAAAATGAGTAGCTTTTTGTGTAGATTGGAACCATTCGAAACAACACAGCTCTATAACTAGGAAATATTGATACTATCAACTCCGCACATCCTACATAGACAGTTTACCTAATGTTTTTTTAATATTCTCCAAAACTATATCTTATACAAATTATTTAATCTTTCTAACTCTAATACATTCATGCATACTTCTACTCCAGTAACTACCCCCTTGCTATGAATAAATCCACAAGAAAACACAATCCTCTCCTTACTCAAAATATTTGACAATATTACTAATGCTTCTAAAACATAATCCTCTATGGCAATAAAACTATTGTTTTCATCTTTGAAAAACTTTATAAATCCAATATCCTTACACCTATCACCAAAATAAAACCTAAGTGATTTTAAATAATAATCAAAAAACACATCAATCTCCATAGAAACCCCCTTCATTTTTAAAATATTCTGTTATATTATACAAAAAAGTTTTGGAACCATTCGAAACAACACAGCAAGTTAAAATAAGGCTTTGTCCGTGCACAACTTGAAAAAGTGAGCACCGACTCGGTTGCTAATAAGTCATCTGCAAAGATGGCTTTTTTTATTGCAAACTTCAACACAAAAACAAAGCCCTTCTTTAAGAGCCTTGTTTTTCTTCTATTCCCCCTCAGCTAGCTCTTTCCCAAGTTGGATGAGATAGTCTTTCAAGTCGTCTTTGACTTGTGGATGTTTGAGAGCGTAGTCGATGGAGGTTTTCATAAAGCCAAACTTGTCTCCAACATCGTAACGAGCCCCCTTGAACTCACGAGCAAATACACGTTGTGTTTTATTGAGGGTGTCGATTGCATCTGTCAGCTGAATTTCATTTCCTGCACCTGGAGCTTGGTTTTCGAGGATTTGGAAAATTTCTGGTGTGAGAAGGTAACGTCCGATGATAGCAAGGTCGCTAGGAGCATCCTCTGGTGCAGGTTTTTCAACGAAGGTTTCAACACTGTAAAGACCGTCTTTTCCTTCGCCTTGCGGAGCAATAACCCCATAAGCAGATACTTCGTCATGAGGGACTGGCATGACAGCGATAGTAGACGCGTGGGTACGCTCGTAGTCATCCATGAGTTGTTTGGTAAGCGGAACAGCCTTTTCGTCTGTGATATCCATCAAGTCATCACCAAGCATAACGACAAAAGGTTCATTTCCAACGAAAGCCTTGGCTTGCAAGACAGCATCTCCGAGACCACGTGGATGTGTTTGGCGGATAAAATGCAGGCGCATGCCGGTTGTCTCATCCACCAGCTTCAAAAGATCTGTTTTCCCTTTTTCTTTAAGGTTATATTCCAATTCAAAGTTTGAATCAAAATGGTCCTCGATAGAACGTTTTGACTTACCCGTAACAACCAAGATGTCTTCGATTCCAGACTTGAGGGCTTCTTCAACGATAAACTGGATAGTGGGCTTGTCTACGATTGGCAACATTTCCTTGGCCAAGGCCTTAGTTGCTGGGAGGAAGCGAGTTCCCAATCCAGCGGCTGGGATGACTGCTTTTCTGACTTTTTGTTTCATGATGTTCCTTTCTATAAAGGTCTATGACCATTCGTTTTCTGCTTTAAATTCATTGCTCATGATGTCAGTGATTGCTTCTTTGATATTGACACCTTCGTAGATAACTCGGTAAATAGCCTGTGTGATTGGCATGTAGACACCCAATTCCTGAGCCAGTTCGTAAGCCGCTCGAGTTGTTGAGATTCCTTCGATAACCATGCCCATGTTTGCTTCGATGTCTGCGAGGGATTCTCCACGACCGAGAGCATCACCTGCCCTCCAGTTACGAGAGTGGACAGATGTTCCCGTTACAATCAAATCTCCAACTCCAGAAAGCCCGCTATAAGTCAGAGGGTTAGCTCCAAGAGCGACCCCTAGACGGGTGATTTCAGCCAAGCCACGGGCAATGATAGCCGCCTTGGCATTGTCGCCAAATCCTAGACCATGTAGTGCTCCAGCGCCAACTGCGATAATGTTTTTGAGAGCACCAGCGGTTTCAACTCCGATAACATCCGTATTAGTATAGAGACGGAAGTAGTGATTGCTAAAGAGATTTTGGACGTACTGGGCCGTTTCAAGGTCTTTAGAGGCTGCCGTGATCAAGGTAATATCCCGCACAATCGTTTCCTCAGCGTGGCTAGGTCCTGAAACAACGACGACTTCACTACGGAGATCGACTGGAATTTCCTCTTCAAGAATAGTCGATAGGCGTTTGTGGCTATCTGGTTCCAATCCTTTGGAGGCATGCATGATGACAACCTTGTGATCGAGCACCTTTGCTACTTGTTGGGCAACCAGTCTCGTTACTTTTGTTGGGACTACAAATAAAACAGCATCTACACCCTTTAGTGTTTCTTCCAAATCATGATAGGCTTTGATTTTTTCGTCGAGTAGGATATCTTTGAAGTAGCGTTTGTTTGTATGTTGGTTATTGATTTCATCAATTTGGTCAGAAATATTTCCCCAAATTCGAACTTCGTGTCTATTGTCGTTTAGGACCTGCGAAAGGGCAGTTCCCCAAGAACCAGGACCCAAGACAGCGATGGTTTGTTTCTTCATCTTTTCCTCCTTGTAAGAGTTCTTCCTTCCATTTTACCATAAAAAGCCTTTTCATGCATCACCTGTAGATGAAAGCGCACTAATTTATAATAAGGAGACTTCTTTGACAAGATGCCTCTTTTTTGCTAGAATAGCATCAATATGAACGAATGAGAAGGAGCTGACGCAGGATGTCGCTCCCTTTATCTATTTTATTAGGAGGAAATATGCTCATTAAAAAAATAAAAACCTATAAATGGCAGGCCTTGGCATCCTTAATGATGACAGGTTTGATGGTTGCGAGCTCGCTCTTGCAACCGCGCTATTTGCAAGAGGTGTTAGAGGCTTTGTTGGCTGGTCAAAATGAGACTATTTATAGTATTGGCGCTTGGCTGATAGGGGTAGCCCTAGTCGGTCTGGTTGCAGGTGGGGTCAATGTAACACTTGCAGCCTACATTGCTCAAGGAGTGTCTTCGGACCTTCGTGAAGACGCTTTTCGCAAGATCCAGACTTTTTCTTATGCCAATATCGAGCAGTTTAATGCCGGCAACCTTGTTGTCCGTATGACCAATGATATCAATCAAATTCAGAACGTGGTGATGATGGCTTTTCAAATTCTTTTCCGTCTCCCTCTTCTCTTTATCGGTTCCTTTATCTTGGCGGTTCACACTCTTCCGTCACTTTGGTGGGTGATTGTCCTCATGGTGTTCCTAATCTTTGCACTAACTGCCATCATGATGGGAATGATGGGGCCACGATTTGCTAAGTTTCAAACCCTTCTTGAACGGATCAATGCTATCGCTAAGGAAAATCTACGTGGTGTGCGCGTGGTCAAATCCTTTGTACAAGAAAAAGCACAATTTACCAAATTTACCGAGGTTTCTGATGAACTTCTCGGCCAAAATCTTTATATCGGTTATGCCTTCTCAGTTATAGAACCTGTTATGATGCTAGTCGGCTATGGAGCGGTCTTCCTCTCTATCTGGTTGGTGGCAGGCATGGCTCAGTCAGATCCATCTGTTGTGGGCTCGATTGCTTCCTTTATCAACTATCTCAGCCAGATTATCTTTACCATCATCATGGTTGGATTTTTAGGGAATTCTGTCAGTCGTGCCATGATTTCCTTGCGTCGTATCCGCGAAATTCTAGATACCGAGCCAGCGATGACCTTTAAAGATCTCCCAGACGAAGAGTTAGAAGGAAGTCTCTCTTTTGAAAATGTGACCTTTACCTATCCCAATGATGATGAGCCTATGCTGAGGAATGTAACCTTTGAAATTGCGCCTGGTCAGATGGTCGGTGTGGTTGGGGCGACTGGAGCAGGGAAGTCCACTCTAGCTCAGTTAATTCCACGACTTTTTGATCCACAGGAGGGATCTATCAAGATTGGTGGCAAGGATATTCGAGACGTCAGCGAGGGAACCTTACGTAAAACAGTTTCCATTGTCTTGCAACGTGCTATTCTCTTTAGCGGAACCATTGCAGATAATCTCCGTCAAGGGAAAGGAAATGCTAGCGTGTCAGAAATGGAACGTGCAGCACGGATTGCCCAAGCCAGTGAATTTATCGGGCGCATGGAAAACAAATTTGAGAGTCAGGTTGAAGAACGTGGCACCAACTTTTCTGGTGGACAAAAGCAACGGATGTCCATTGCCCGTGGGATTGTCAGCAATCCCCGTATCCTGATTTTTGACGATTCGACTTCGGCTTTGGATGCCAAGTCAGAGAGACTCGTGCAGGAAGCTTTGAATAAAGACCTGAAAGGGACGACAACCATTATCATCGCTCAAAAGATCAGTTCAGTCGTCCATGCAGACAAGATTTTAGTCTTGGACCAAGGGCGTTTGATTGGAGAAGGAAGGCATGCGGACTTGGTAGCTAGCAATGCTGTCTACCGCGAAATCTACGAAACACAAAAGGGAAAGGAGGAATAAAATGAAAACCGTTCGATTTTTCTGGAATTATTTTAAAGTTTACAAGTTCTCCTTTGTCATTGTGATTCTGATGGTTGCAGTTGCGACGATTGCCCAAGCTCTCTTTCCAGTTTTTTCAGGTCAAGCAGTGACGGAACTCGCTAACCTAGTTTTGGCTTATCAAAATGGGACTTCAGAACAAGCTTGGCAAAGTTTATCAGCTCTGATGCTGAATCTAGCTCTGGTTGTTCTCGCATTAGTGGTGTCCAGTTTGATTTACATGACCTTGATGACCCGTGTGATTGCTGAGTCAACAAATGAGATGCGTAAGGGCCTCTTTGGCAAACTTTCTCGTTTAACGGTTTCTTTCTTTGACCGCCATCAGGATGGTGACATCCTCTCTCGCTTTACGAGTGACTTGGATAACATCCTTCAAGCCTTCAATGAAAGCCTAGTTCAGGTCATGAGCAATATTGCTCTTTACATCGGTTTGATTTTTGTCATGTTTTCAAGAAATGTGACGCTAGCCCTGATAACAGTAGCCAGCACCCCAGTTGCCTTTCTCATGTTGGTCTTCATTGTGAAAATGGCCCGCAAGTACACCAATCTCCAGCAAAAAGAGGTTGGGAAACTCAACGCCTACATGGACGAGAGTATTTCTGGACAGAAAGCTGTTATCGTACAAGGAATTCAAGACGACATCGTAGCAGGCTTTGTGAAGCAAAATGAGCGCGTGCGTAAGGCAACCTTTAAAGGGAGAATGTTCTCAGGCATCCTCTTTCCAGTTATGAATGGGATGAGCTTGGTCAATACGGCCATCGTTATTTTTGCAGGTTCTGCGGTCTTGCTGAACGATCCAAGTATCGAAACAACGACAGCCCTAGGCTTGATTGTCATGTTTACCCAATTTTCTCAGCAGTACTACCAGCCAATTATCCAGGTGGCTGCGAGTTGGGGGAGTCTCCAGTTGGCCTTTACTGGAGCGGATCGTATCCAAGAAATGTTCGATGCAGAAGAAGAGATTCGTCCGCAAAATGCACCTGCCTTTACGGAATTGCGAGAAGGTGTTGAAATCAGTCAAATTGATTTCTCTTATGTGCCAGACAAGCCGATTTTAAAAGATGTCAGCATTTCAGCTCCTAAGGGGCAGATGATAGCAGTTGTAGGCCCGACTGGTTCGGGGAAAACAACCATCATGAACCTCATCAATCGTTTCTACGATGTGGATGCAGGTAGCATTTGCTTTGATGGCAAAGACATCCGTGACTACGACTTGGACAGTCTGCGGAGTAAGGTCGGGATTGTCTTGCAGGATTCGGTCTTGTTTAGCGGAACAATCCGAGACAATATCCGCTTTGGTGTGCCAGATGCCAGTCAGGAAATGGTCGAAGCAGCTGCCAAGGCAACTCATATTCATGACTACATTGAAAGCTTGCCTGACAAGTATGATACCCTTATTGATGATGAGCAAAACATCTTCTCAACTGGTCAGAAACAATTGATTTCCATCGCCCGGACCTTGATGACAGATCCTCAAGTCCTAATCTTAGATGAAGCGACTTCCAATGTGGATACCGTAACAGAAAGCAAGATTCAACATGCCATGGAGGCAGTTGTAGCAGGTCGAACCAGTTTTGTCATTGCCCATCGTCTCAAGACAATCCTCAATGCCGATCAGATTATTGTCCTCAAAGATGGAGAGGTTATTGAACGTGGAAATCATCACGAGTTGCTCAAACTCGGCGGTTTCTACTCGGAACTGTATCACAATCAATTTGTCTTCGAATAAAAAAGAAGTTGTCCTTATTGGGCAGCTTTTTCTTATCCATAAAAAATACTTATCACGGTCTTTAAAAAAACATATTAGACAGGAAAGGGTTGGAGTGATAAGATAAGACTGTCGCAAGAAAATCGAAAGGAGACACATCATGGCTAGAACGGTTGTAGGAGTTGCTGCAAATCTATGTCCTGTAGATGCAGAAGGGAAAAACATTCACTCATCTGTATCCTGTAAATTTGCAGAGAGCATTCGTCAAGTCGGAGGTCTCCCTTTAGTGATTCCTGTAGGGGATGAGTCCATTGTGCGCGATTATGTAGAAATGATTGACAAACTCATCTTGACAGGTGGACAAAATGTCCATCCCCAGTTTTATGGAGAGAAAAAGACCATTGAGAGCGATGATTACAACCTTGTACGCGATGAGTTTGAACTAGCTCTCTTGAAAGAAGCGCTCCGTCAGAATAAACCAATTATGGCAATCTGTCGCGGGGTTCAGCTGGTCAATGTTGCTTTTGGCGGCACTCTTCACCAAGAAATTGAAGGTCACTGGCAAGGCTTGCCTTTTGGAACCTCTCATTCTATTGAAACAGTAGAAGGAAGCGTGGTGGCTAAGTTATTTGGCAAAGAAAGTCAGGTTAATTCAGTGCATCGTCAGAGCATTAAAGATCTAGCACCCAATTTCCGTGTGACAGCGGTGGATCCTCGAGATCAGACAGTGGAAGCGATTGAGTCTATTGACGAACATCGCATTATCGGCTTGCAGTGGCACCCAGAGTTTCTGGTCAATGAAGAAGATGGCAATTTAGAACTATTTGAGTATTTATTAAATGAATTGTAACGGTTAGAGTCTCTAGCCGTTTTTATTCGCCCTTTCAGATTTTTTATATTTTAGCAAATTTACGCAAACGTTTGAATTCTGATAAAAATTGGGCAAATTCAATAAAAAAGCTTGAAAAAATCGAAGGTAAGCGTTATGATAGAAAAGAAGAAATTTTGGAGGATTATCATGTCACATATTAAATTTGATTATTCAAAAGTTTTAGACAAATTTGTTGCCCCACATGAAGTGGAATACATGCAAGCACAAGTAACAGCTGCAGACGAATTGCTCCGTAAAGGAACTGGTGCTGGTAGTGACTTCTTGGGTTGGTTGGACCTTCCTGAAAACTACGACCGCGAAGAATTTGACCGCATCTTGAAAGCTGCTGAGCAAATTAAAGCAGACAGCGATGTTTTGGTTGTTATCGGTATTGGTGGATCATACCTTGGAGCAAAAGCTGCCATTGACTTCTTGAACCACCACTTTGCAAACTTGCAAACAAAAGAAGAACGCAAAGCACCACAAATCCTTTATGCTGGAAACTCAATCTCATCAACTTACCTTGCTGACTTGGTAGAGTACGTAGCTGACAAAGACTTCTCAGTAAACGTGATTTCTAAATCAGGTACAACAACAGAACCAGCGATCGCTTTCCGTGTCTTCAAAGAACTCTTGGTTAAGAAATACGGACAAGAAGAAGCTAACAAACGTATCTATGCTACAACTGACCGCCAAAAAGGTGCTGTTAAGGTTGAAGCAGATGCCAACGGTTGGGAAACATTTGTGGTTCCAGATGACATCGGTGGACGCTTCTCAGTATTGACAGCAGTTGGTTTGCTTCCAATCGCAGCATCAGGTGCAGATATCAAAGCCCTTATGGAAGGTGCTAATGCTGCTCGTAAAGACTACACTTCAGACAAGATTGCTGAAAACGAAGCTTACCAGTACGCAGCTGTTCGTAACATCCTTTACCGTAAAGGATATGCTACTGAAATCTTGGTAAACTACGAGCCATCTCTTCAATACTTCTCAGAATGGTGGAAACAATTGGCTGGTGAGTCAGAAGGGAAGGACCAAAAAGGTATTTACCCAACTTCAGCTAACTTCTCAACTGACTTGCACTCACTTGGTCAATTTATCCAAGAAGGAACTCGTATCATGTTTGAAACAGTTGTCCGTGTTGACAAACCGCGTAAGAACGTGATCATTCCTACTTTGGAAGAAGACCTTGACGGACTTGGTTACCTTCAAGGAAAAGACGTTGACTTTGTAAACAAAAAAGCGACTGACGGTGTTCTTCTTGCCCACACTGACGGTGATGTGCCAAACATGTACGTAACTCTTCCTGAGCAAGACGCTTTCACTCTTGGTTACACTATCTACTTCTTCGAATTGGCAATTGCCCTTTCAGGTTACTTGAATGCCATTAACCCATTTGACCAACCAGGTGTTGAAGCATACAAACGCAACATGTTTGCCCTTCTTGGAAAACCAGGATTTGAAGAATTGAGCAAAGAGCTTAACGCACGTCTATAATAGAAGAAAAGAGTGGCTTGCCCACTCTTTTTACTCTCTTTATTCCTAGACATTGGACTCAGGCGAGACTTGTGATATAATATAGAAAGCAAAAAGGCAGACGCCTAGAGACTTTATAGGAGAAACTATGTCAAAAGATATCCGCGTACGCTACGCACCAAGTCCAACAGGACTACTACACATCGGAAATGCCCGTACAGCATTGTTTAACTACCTTTACGCACGCCATCATGGTGGAACTTTTATCATTCGTATCGAAGATACTGACCGTAAACGCCATGTTGAGGATGGAGAACGCTCACAGCTTGAAAATCTTCGCTGGTTGGGGATTGACTGGGATGAAAGTCCAGAAACTCATGAAAATTACCGTCAATCAGAGCGTTTGGAACTCTATCAAAAATATATCGACCAATTGCTAGCTGAAGGAAAAGCCTACAAATCATACGTTACAGAAGAAGAGTTGGCGGCTGAGCGCGAACGCCAAGAAGCAGCTGGCGAAACACCACGTTACATCAATGAATATCTTGGTATGAGCGAAGAAGAAAAAGTAGCTTACATCGCAGAACGTGAAGCAGCTGGTATCATCCCAACTGTTCGTTTGGCTGTCAATGAGTCTGGTATCTACAAATGGCATGATATGGTCAAAGGTGATATCGAGTTTGAAGGTGGCAACATCGGTGGCGACTGGGTTATCCAAAAGAAAGATGGTTACCCAACTTACAACTTTGCCGTTGTCATCGATGACCACGACATGCAAATTTCCCATGTTATTCGCGGTGATGACCACATTGCCAACACCCCAAAACAGCTCATGGTCTATGAAGCGCTTGGTTGGGAAGCTCCAGAGTTCGGTCACATGACTTTGATCATCAACTCTGAAACGGGTAAAAAATTGTCTAAACGGGACACTAACACCCTTCAGTTTATCGAAGACTACCGTAAAAAAGGCTATCTTCCAGAAGCAGTCTTTAACTTTATTACCCTTCTTGGCTGGAACCCTGGTGGGGAAGACGAAATCTTCTCTCGTGAAGAGCTCATCAAGCTCTTTGATGAAAACCGCCTCAGCAAATCTCCAGCGGCTTTCGACCAGAAGAAACTAGACTGGATGAGTAATGACTACATCAAGAGAGCTGACTTGGCAACTATCTTTGAAATGGCCAAACCATTCCTTGAAGAAGCAGGACGATTGACTGACAAGTCTGAAAAAATGGTGGAACTCTACAAACCACAAATGAAGTCAGTGGATGAAATCGTTCCACTGACAGATCTTTTCTTCTCAGATTTCCCAGAGTTGACAGACGCTGAGCGCGAGGTCATGGCAGGAGAAACCGTTCCGGTTGTTCTAGAAGCCTTCAAAGCGAAACTAGAAGCAATGACAGATGAAGAATTTGTGACAGAAAACATCTTCCCACAAATCAAAGCAGTTCAAAAAGAAACAGGTATTAAAGGGAAAAACCTCTTCATGCCGATTCGTATTGCCGTTTCAGGTGAAATGCATGGACCAGAATTACCAGACACCATTTTCTTACTCGGACGTGAAAAGTCAATCCAGCATATTGAAAACATACTGAAAGAGATTTCTAAATAAAAAGGACTTCCGATGGATACATGGGAAAAAATGTATGAAGAAGCACGAGCCTTATACAATCCTCATGAAGTTTCTGACTTTGTTTATGCTAACCATGTTGTTGCTGCAGTAGAAGCAGAAGATGGTCAGATCTTCACAGGATTTTGTATGGAGGGCACTTGTGGCGTTTTTCATCTCTGTGCAGAACGAGCGGCTCTCTTCAATATGTATCAATTTTCAGGACAAACCAAAGTTAAGAAAATCCTCGCCTTTCGAGATAAACCTCCCTACGGCGAAGGATCAGGTATGCCCTGTGGCGCTTGCAGAGAATTTCTCTTAGAATTGAATGCTGAAAACAAAGAAGCAGAGTTCATGATGGACTACGAAACAAGAAAAACAATTAAGGTTGCCGAGTTGATTCCTTACTGGTGGGGAGAGGAACGTGCGACAAATTGGAAAGATAAATAGAAGGAGTCAGTTTAACTGGCTCTTTCCCTAATCTTTTCAGAATTTCGGTAAAGAGGAAAAAAGTCCTTGACAAAGGTAAAAAAGTAGGTATAATAGAAAGAGTTGAAAAGCTCAGGTCCGTTGGTCAAGGGGTTAAGACACCGCCTTTTCACGGCGGTAACACGGGTTCGAATCCCGTACGGACTA